>CBDDRM010000029.1:0-19811 GCA_965233135.1 uncultured bacterium
GCCCTCGGCGAGCACCGTGCCGTAACTCAGAACGCGGATGGTCTGCGCATACTTGAAAACGATATCCATGTCGTGTTCGATGAAAATCAGCGTCATGCGCTTGCGTTCCCACAACTGGTGCACCGTTTCGATCATCTGCCAGCGTTCCTCGGGCCCCATGCCGGCCGTGGGCTCATCGAGCAGCAGCACGCGCGGCTCCAGGGCCAGCGCAAGGGCGATATCCAGCAGCTTCTGCTCGCCATGAGCGAGATTGCCGGACAGCACATTTGCCCGCGGCGTGAGGCCAACCAGTTCCATGACCTCGTCGCACTGGGCCCGCGCTTCCTTCAGCGGGAAGCGTCGCCTGAGATTGGCGTGCCAACCCCGGTGAGCATTAACGGCCCCGAGAATTGCATCGCGTACCGTGAACGACGGGAAAATATTGGCGATCTGGAATGCCCGGCCGATGCCCTTGCGAACGATCGCCGGCGCGGACAGGCCGGCAATGTTCTCCCCGCCGAGCAACACGCGGCCCGCGTCCGGCCGGAAAGCTCCGGTCACGAGATTGAAAAAAGTCGTCTTGCCTGCGCCATTGGGGCCGATGATGGCGGTGAGCGAGCCTTGCTCGAAGTTCAGATTGACGCAGTTCATGGCGCTGACCCCGCCAAACGATTTGCTCAGATTCTCCACTTGCAGCATGTCAGGGTTTCTCCGCGCGCTGCGCCGCCAACCGGGCGCTTCGTTTCGGCGAAACATGCGTTTTCCACAAATCAACGGCGAATCCGAGCAACCCCTTGCGCAGGCCCAGCGCAAACACAAGAATCACGATACCCAGAACCAAGCCGTAGTGCTGGGTGAATCTCGTGACCAGGTCGTTGAGCAACAGCATGGTCGCCGCCCCGGTAAGCGGGCCGAGAAACACCCCCATGCCGCCGAGCAGGATCATGAAGATCGCCTCGCCGGAGATGGTCCAGTACACGAAATCAGGATAGGCGCTTGATACGAACAAGCTCATGAGCAGCCCGCCGATGCTGCCGAAGACGCCGGCCACCACGAACGCCAGCAAGCGAATGCGCCAGACCTGGATACCGAGGAAGCCGGCCCGCCGGGGATTATCCCGGATCATGCGCAGCGTGAACCCGAAGGGCGATTGCATGAGGTGGCGCATGATCAAAAGCGACACCATCAACACCACGCAACAGAATAGATATAGCTGCTGCGGATCGTCGAGCTCGATCCCGAGGAACCCCGGCCGCGGCACGCCGCCCGTGAGACCCTGGTCCCCGCCGGTCACCGAAGTCCAGGCGATAACGATGCTGTGCAGGAGCATCTGGAACGCGAGCGTCAGGAACGAGAAATAGATTTCCTTGAGCCGGATGCAGATGGCGCCTATGACGAGCGCGGTCGCGCCGCTGATCAATAGCGTCAGCGCGAACGCCTCGGGAATGGAGGTCCCCATCCTTTGCATGAGCAAGGCGAAACTGTAAGCCCCCAGACCGTAGAACAAGCCGTGCCCGAACGACACCATGCCGCCATAGCCGACCAACAGATTGAGCGAGGTGGCGAAAACTGCAAACGCCGACAGACGGATCACGAAATCGGACAATGCTTTCGACGGAAACAACACGGGCAACAGCGCGAGCACCAGCAGTGCCGCGCTGGCCAGCAACGCATCGCGCGCAAAGGCGGAAGTCCTCATGAATCATCGATCCTTGCCGAACAGGCCGCTGGGCTTGGCGATCAGCACGAAGGTCATGAACAGGAACATGACACCCTCGGTAAAAAGCGGAAAACCGATGCTGCCGAAGCTGCGTACCAGGCCGATCAGCAACGCGCCCACCAGCGCGCCCGCGACCGATCCCATGCCGCCGATGACCGTCACGATGAAGGATTCGATCAGGATCGAAAATCCCATGCCCGCCACCATGGAGCGCACCGGCACCGCCAGCGCGCCGGCAAGGCCTGCGAGCAATCCTCCCAGCGCGAACACGCCACCGAACACCACCGCGGTATTGATGCCCAGCGCTGAAGTCATGGTCGGATTGATTGCGGCCGCGCGCACGATCTTGCCCACGCGCGTTCTGGTGAGCAGAAGGCCGAGCGCTAGCGCCACCAACAGCGTGACGCCGATCAGGAACAGATAGAACACCGGCAGCACGCCCCCCGCCAGCACGATGGGCGGGCGCTGGAACGCCGGCGGCATGCCCATGGACAGGAACTCGGCGCCCCAGATGATCTTGACCGCATCATCGAGGATCAGGATGAACGCGTAACACACCAGCAGTTGCAACAGCACGTCCGCGCTGTACACGCGGCTCATGAAAAGTCGCTCGAAGATCAGCGCAAACACCCCGACACCGAGCGCGGCACCGATCACCGCAACGGCGTAGCTGCCGCTGACGTTGTACAGCGTGTACGCGAAGTAAGCCCCCAGCATGTACAGCGAGCCGTGCATGAAATTGGTGACCTTGAGCGTGCCGAAGATCAGCGACAGTCCGGCGGCCACCAGAAACAGCAGCATGCCGCTGATCAGGCCACCGGTGGTCTGGGTGATCACGCACGAGGCAGACGCGAAACACGACAGGAGCGCCTGAAAATCCAAGGTCAGCCTCCGGCAAATGGAACAGGGATTAAAAGATGCCGCAACACTCGCAGACCGGCGGCGACGCGAAGCGCGAGTTCGTTTTTACGTATACCCCATGCTTTTCTTCCACTCGGCCTCGTGAGCGAGAATCGCTTTCCAGTTTCCCGGCATGATGTCGCGCATGTAGGGCTCCTTGGGAATGGTTGTGCCCCAGCCGATGGCGTACTCGATGGTGGTCTGGTCCTCGGCGCGCATGGTAATGGTGTCGTTGGCCGCGAAAGGCGACTTGATCTTCATGCCGCGGAGCGCATCGGATAGTTTGCTGGCGTCCGTCGATCGGGTTTTGGTGAGCGCGGCCGTCAGGAAATTCACAGCCAGTGCATTCTCCCACGACCAGTTGGTCGGGTAATCGCTGAATCTGGCCTTGTACGCGTCGGCCCAGGCGGCATTGTCGGCGCCGGTCGGGAAAATCTTCAGATAGCGCGTCGCCGAGTGAATGCCCGCCGGCAGATTCTTGATGGCCGTGAGCGTCGTATAGTCAGCCATGTTGATCGCGAACAGATTGGTTTGCGCGAACAGATTGTAGATGCTCGACTGGTCCACGAAAGACACCAGATCCCCGGCCCAAAGCGCGGAATACAGCGCCTGAGGCTTTGCCTGCAGGATCTTGGTGATGTTCTCCGTGTAATCCGCCTGAAACAGCTTCGGCCACGCCTCGCCCACGAGTTCGATGTCCGGATTGAAGCGCTTCAGGTATTCGAGAAACAGCGCAGTGTTGTCGCGCCCATATGCATAATCGGGCGAGCAGCTCATCCAGGTCCTGAGGCCTTTCGCCTTGGCGACGCTGCCGGCGTGGGAAGCACTGACGATGGCGTCATGGATGCCCTGGCGGGCGACGCGGAACGCGGTCGGAACGCGGATCTTCGGATCGGCGGACAGCGACGAGGTTTCGGAGTTGGTATGAATGCACAGCACTTTCAGTTCGCGGATGACTTCCTGCACCGCGAACGCGCCCGATGACGCCTCGCCATCGATGATGATCTCGCAACCCTCGCTGTTGATGAGCTGACGCGTGTTGTTGGCCGCCTCGTCGGGCTTGCCCTTGGAATCGCGCGTGATGATCTCGAGCTTGCGCCCGCCCAGTCCGCCCGCGGCATTGAACTTGTCGACCTCCATCGTGATCGCGTTGCGCGAGGACAGCCCGAGCTGCGCCACCCGCCCCGAGAGGATGGTCGGCACGCCGACGCGGATAGTCTTGTTCTGCGCGCGGGAAATGAACGGAAATCCCAATCCGGTGGCGGCGCCGAGCGCACCGGCAGCCTTGATGAATTTGCGGCGCTTGCGCAGCGATGCTTGCTCAGCCATGACGTTCTCCTCGTTTCCGGTCTTTTGCGAGATGCAGTCCGGTCTTGGTTCTACCTGGCAGTATGCGCGTCACACCGGCCCGAGACCAGCCGTGGCATGCGCACGCGTTGGCTTCCCGTCAGGCCACAGCGCCCGTTTTGCGCAGCGCCGCAATCTCGGTATCGGAAAGCCCGAGTTCGCGGAGCACCTGTTCGGTATGTTCCCCAAGGCGCGGGGCCGGTGAGCGCAGGCTGCCCGGGGTCTCCGACAATTTTGGCACGATGCCCGGCACGTCGAGTTCATAACCGTCGCGCGTGCGTTGGCGCAGGATCATGTCGCGGGCGCGGTAATGCGGATCTTCGTGGATATCCCTGGCGGTATAGACCCGACCGGCCGGCACGCGTGCGGCCTCCATGGCTTGCAAAACATCGCCGATGGTGCGCGTGGCCGTCCACGTCGAAATCGCCGCATCCAGTTCTGCCACGCGCGCCACGCGTCCGGCATTCACGGCGAGATCCGCAGCGTCGGCGAGATCGTTGCGGCCGATGGCATGCATCAGGCGCTTGAAGATACTGTCGCCGTTGCCCGCGATGAGAACGTAGCCGTCCTCGCAGGCATAGGCATTGGTCGGTGCGATGCCCGGCAACGAACTGCCCGATGCCTGGCGCACCGCACCGAACGCGCTGTATTCCGGAATCAGGCTCTCCATGACATTGAACACCGCCTCATGCAGCGCGACGTCGATCTGCTGGCCTTTGCCGCCATTCGCCTTGCGATGGTAAAGCGCAATCATCACGCCAAGCGCGCCGTGCAATGCCGCAAGGGTGTCGCCGATCGAAACGCCGACGCGCACCGGCACCCGGCCCGGTTCTCCGGTCAGGTGACGCAAGCCCCCCATCGCTTCGCCGATCACGCCGAAGCCGGGTTGGTCGCGATATGGCCCGGTCTGCCCGTATCCGGAGACGCGCAACATCACCAACTGCGGATTGAGCTTCGACAAGGCGTCCCAGCCCATGCCCCAGCCTTCCAGCGTGCCGGGCCGGAAGTTCTCGACCAATACGTCGGCTTCGGCGATCAGCCGGCGCGCGAGGTCCTGCCCTTCTTTTTTCCGCAGATCGATGGCCACGGAGCGCTTGTTGCGCGATTGCACTTGCCACCAGACGGAGGTGCCCTCCTTGAGCATGCGCCAGCCGCGCAAGGGATCGCCGTCGCCGGGCGGCTCGATCTTGATGACGTCCGCGCCGAACTCGCCAAGCAACTTTCCGCAGAAGGGACCCGCGATGAGCTGGCCCATTTCGATTACGCGCACGCCTTCCAGGGCTCGGGGTGTGCCTGGAGCGTCTGTCGCCATCATGGCTGGTCTCTTGAATTCAGGGTCATGCCCATCTCGTCAGCGAACTGGGGTCGCTCCTTGCATCGGCATCGCATTCAAACCGGGGGTGGATTGAGTTCGGCAAAACCGCGCTGATGCCAGTAGGGATAGGCGAGCGTCGTCGCGCTGGCAGCATCCAGCCTGGCGATCTGAGAAGGCGTCAGCGCCCAGCCCACCGCGCCGAGGTTCTGGCGCAGTTGCTCCTCATTGCGCGCCCCGACGATGATGGTGGCCACCGTGGGGCGTTGCAGCAGCCAGTTCAACGCGATCTGCGTGACGCTCTTGCCGGTTTCCGCGGTGATCTCATCGATTGCATCGATGACCTTGAAGACGTGCTCGTTCGGTACCGGCGGCCCCTTGTCATTCGACAGCTTGCTTTGCAAACGCGTGGTTTCGGGCAAGGGCTGACCGCGGCGCAGTTTTCCCGTGAGCTTGCCCCATCCGAGCGGACTCCAAACCACCGTGCCAATCTTCTGGTCGAGTGCGAGCGGCATCAGCTCCCATTCGTAATCGCGGCCGACCAGACTATAGTAAGCCTGATGCGCGACATAGCGCGCCAGGCTGTGCTTCTCCGACAGGGCCAGCGATTTCATCAAATGCCAGCCAGAGAAATTCGAGCAGCCGATATAGCGGATCTTTCCGGCGCGCACCAGATTGTCCAGGGTCATCAGTACTTCCTCGATCGGCGTGCGGGCATCGAACCCGTGCAGTTGATAAAGGTCGATGTGATCCGTTCCCAGACGCCGCAGGCTTGCCTCCACCGCCTCGGTCAGATGAAACCGCGACGAACCCAGATCATTGGGTCCTGGCCCCATACGGAACGTGCCCTTGGTCGAAATGAGCACCTGGTTGCGCCGCCCCTTGATAGCCTGGCCCAGGATTTCCTCTGCCATGCCACCCGAATAGACGTCGGCCGAATCGAACATGGTCAGGCCTGCTTCGAGGCAGACATCCACGAGCCGACTCGCTTCCTTGACGTCGCTCGCGCCCCAGGACTTGAAAAATTCGTTGCCGCCGCCGAACGTGCCCGTGCCAAGACTCAAGGCCGGCACTTTGAAACCCGACCCGCCGAGTTGCCTGTATTCCATCGCTAGTCCCCTTTATGCTCGCACGTTGTTCCCGGCGCGATTCATCGCGGGATCAGGGTCCGATTGTAATTCAATCGCGTGCGCACACCGGCCCTCAGCTTCGCGGAGTACGCCATAGTTTATTAGAATCGTGCCTTCGATAAGGAGAACCTGGATGAAGGTCGCAGTAGTCGGATGCGGGGCCATGGGAAGTGTCTATGCAGCGCTGCTCGGCGCGGCTGGGCATGAAGTCTGGGCGATCGACAATTGGAAAGAACACGTCGCGGCCATGCAAGCCCACGGGTTGCGCCTGGAAGGCGCATCTGGAGATCGCACCGTGCGCGTCAATGCCACGACGCAAGCGGCAGATGCTGGGCCTTGCGATCTGGCGATTCTCGCCACCAAAGCCATGCATGTCGAACAGGCCGCGCAATCCATGCAGCCTCTGCTGCACAAGGATACGGTGGTACTGTCCATTCAGAACGGGCTCGGCGGACCCGATACCGCGGCGCGCGTGCTTGGACGCGAGCGGGTGCTGGTCGGCGTGGTCGGCGGGTTCGGCGCGTCCATGAAGGGGCCCGGTCACGCGCACCACAACGGCTGGGAACTGGTGCGGCTCGGGGAATTTGCCGGGCCGGCATCGCCGCGCCTGGAAGCCGTGGCGCAAGTATGGCGTTCCGGCGGATTTCGCGTGAAGTGTTTTGATGACATCGATCAACTGGTATGGGAGAAGCTGATCTGCAACGTCTGCTTTTCAGGAACTTGCGCAGTCACCGAACGCACGATAGTCGAGGTCATGAACGATCCGGATGCCTGGCAGGTCGCCTCCGGATGTGCGGCGGAGGCCCACCGGGTTGCGCGCGCGCGCCATATCAAGCTCGACTTCGATGACCCGGTGGCTTACGTGCGGACGTTCGGCATGAAAATACCCAATGCCCGGCCTTCCATGCTGCTCGACCACATGGCCGGGCGCATGTCGGAGATCGAGGCGATCAATGGTGCCATTCCCGTTGCCGCCAGGGCGGCGGGTATCGCAGCGCCGTATAACGAAGTGATCAGTGCATTGGTGCGGGCAAAGGAACGCCGCATGGGGGTCAGAAAGTAGTCGGCAAATGCGACAATTTGCCGCGCAGGGTACGCACGCAAGTCGAACGGTCAGGAACAAACATCCAAACAGGGGAGCGGCATGAGAACTCTTGCAGCAATGACGATCGGGTTGGGACTCGCGTTGGGCGGCGCATGGCCAGTGGCAGCGGACACCGAGTCCGAGACCATTACGATTACACAGACCGACCAGCTCGAATGGCGCGACTATCCGGGTTTGCCCGGCGTGAAGTTCGTCGTGATCGCCGGCAATCCACGCGAAGCAGGCATATATGTGATCCGCGCCAAATTCGCGCCCCATACCATGAGTAAACCGCACTGGCATCCGGAGGCGCGCTATGTAACGGTCTTGCAGGGCACATGGTGGGCCGGCACGGGTGCGAACTTCGATCCGGAGCGCACGACGCCGATTCGCGCCGGCGGTTTCGCCGTGCACACGCCCGGCAAAGTGCATTACGACGGCGCCAAGGATGAAGAAGTGATCGTCCAGATCATGGGCATGGGCCCGAGCGGCACCAACGTCGTGGAGCCCGAGAAAACCCAGTGAAGCAACGGGGCGCCCGGTACCGCATCGGCTGTTCGGCCCGGGCACCCGGTGTGCTTCGCGCAAAGGCGCGAAGGCCGCTATACTGGGCCGTGTTTTTTCACGCGATCCGCAAAACGATTGCCAGCCGCGACGCCAGCGGAACGAATTTCTATAGCCGATGCTCGGCAAAATCCTGAATCTGTTCGGCAACGACAAATCCGTGCCGGCGTCGCCGACGCCCTCCGCCGTGTCCGCGAGCGACACGCGAGCCGCCGACCAGCGCATCGCCGAGGGCAACCGGGCCGAGGAGACGGGTCAAGTTGCGAAGGCATGCGAGCACTATCGCGAAGCGGTAAGAATGGCGCCGCTATATGCCGCGGCGCATCTGAATCTCGGCATCGGGCTCGAAGCGCTCGGCGACATCGCACAGGCCTGCGTAGCGTTCGAAACGGCGCTCAGGCTGGATCCCGCGGATGTCTTCGCCAACTACAACCTGGGCCGTCAGCTTTTTGCGCGCGGCGCCATTACCGAAGCGGAACCGTTGCTTCGTAGGGCCATCCAGGGCAATCCCGACTTCGCCGATGCCAGGGTCGTGCTGTCGCGATTACTGGAACACAATGGCGATCTCGCCGGTGCGGTCGCGGAGCTGGAGCAGACGCTGCGCATCGTTCCGGATTATTTCGGCGCGCTGTCCAACTACGCCGATCTGCTGGTCAAATTGCAGCGCATCGACGAAGCGCTGGCCGTCTTGCGCAGGGCCGCGGCGGTACAACCTGAGAACTTCGAGACGCATTACAAGCTCGGCCATTTGCTGTTCGAGCGCAATCGGCTAGCCGATTCAAAGCGGCATTTCCGCGCCGCACTTGCAAACGAGCCGGCTTCCATGGAAACGCATGCGTCGCTGGTGAACGTCTGTCTGGCGTTGGGGGATCTGGAGAATGCCGCTTCGCATGCCGAGGCGGCACTCAAGTCGCGTCCCGACTGGCTTGATCTGCTGTTCGACTACGGTCTTATTCTGAAGCGCATGGCGCGCACAAGCGAAGCGGAAGCGGCGTTTCGGCGCGCCATCGCCCTCGACAAGCGATACGTGCGTGCCTACCAGATGCTCGGCGGCGTTTTAATCACACAATGCCGGGTCGACGAGGCGCTCGCGGTGTTCAAGGAGGGCCGGGCGCATTGCGACGACCCCTTCTTGCTGGAATCCCCCGAAATGTTCGCCCTGAATTGCAAGGACGACATTTCGATCGAGGACCTGTTCGCCCGGCACGTGGACTACGGCAAGCGCCTGCAGCAGAGTCATCCCGCCCGCTTCGCACCTTTTGCCAATACGCCGGATCCGAGCCGCCGGCTGCGCGTTGGTTACGTGTCGGGCGATCTGCAGCATCATGTCGTGGCCCAGTTTCTGCTGCCGCTGCTCGAAGAACGCGACCAAAAGGCGTTCGAGGTCTATTGCTATTCCACCGGCGACACCGACGACAAGATGTCCGCCCGGCTGCGCGGTGTGTGCGATACCTGGCGCAACGCCTCGCGCATGGCACCCGGCGCCGTGGCCGATCTCATTCACCACGATCGCATCGATATTCTGGTGGATCTGGCCGGTCATTCCGGAACGCCGAACCTCGCCGTATTCGCGCAACAACCCGCTCCGGTCCAGGCCACCTGGGTGGGGTATCTCAACACGACCGGCTTGACGCGCATCCAGTACCGCATCTCCGATCATCACTGCGATCCACCCGGCCTGACCGAGCGCTTCCACACGGAAAAGCTGGTGCGCCTGCCGCATAGCCAGTGGTGCTACCGGCCTTTTGTCGAGGTCGAGTGCGCGCGCGAAGCGCCGTACGCGCGCAATGGGTTTGTCACTTTCGGATCGTTCAACCAAATCGTGAAAGTCACGCCGTCCATGCGCCGGCTCTGGGGCCGGATACTCACGCAAATCCCGGACGCGCGTTTGCTGGTCGTGGGCGTCGTCGACAAGCAGGCGCAATCCGGCCTGTATCGTGACCTGGCGGATGCCGGCGTCGATCGGGCACGCATCGAAATGCTGCCGTACGTGCCGCTGGAGGAATATTATCGGTCGTTCGGCAGGGTCGACATTGCATTGGACACAATGCCGTTCAGCGGCGGCACCACGACGTGCGACGCGCTCTGGATGGGCACTCCGGTCATTACGGCGCCGGGTCAGCGTTCCTGGTCGCGCAGTGCGGCGAGCGCCCTGACGACGCTGGGCCTGCAGGAGTGGATCGCCGAGTCGGCGGACGATTATGTGCTACGAGCCGTGCGCTTCGCCCGCAATCCCTCGATCGTGGCAGAAGTACGCAAATCACTTCGATCGAGCATGCTCGCATCGCCGCTGATGAACCGGCAACAGTTCACCCGCGACATGGAAGGGGCGTTCAGGCACATGTGGCAATCGTGGTGCAGCGAGAATGGGGGATGACGATGTTGAAGTGGTTCGATTCCAGGGAAGTCGACGCGTTTGCAGACTGGCTGTCGGCAGAGATCATCAAGCGCTATCCGCCCTCGGGCGTGGACAAGGATCCAAAGAAAGCGGCGCAACGCCTGCAAAAAGTGCATGAAAGCCTGTTCTTGCGCATCGAGGCTTTCGCCAAGCAGAACTCGCTCAACATCTATAAAAGAGCGCGTCTCGGCAACCGGGTCAAGTGGGCGATGCGCGACGCAGGTTACCCTTTAGCGTTTTCGGAATCCTTCACGCATGAAGTCGTGACCGTCATCACCTATATCAATGCCAAACCGAAGACACGCTGAGCCTGCCGGTCGCGCTCAGTTTTTTGCAGCCGGAACGACGTTTCCCGGGGGAATACCCGCATGATGCTCGCCCGTCTGATGTTCGTTGCATTGTTTGCGTCGAGCGCAAACGCATACGCGCAGGACCCCGAGTTCGAGGGTCAATGCGCAACCGCTATGTCCGAAGGGGTGAGCATCACCACCACCTGCTCGATCCTGTGGCTGTCACCCGATGACAAGATCTATTGCTTCTTCAACGAAGAAGCCAAACGGAAGTTTCTGGAGACCCCGCAGGCGAGCCTGCAGCGAGCGCAGACTTTCTGGCAGGACCGGGAGAATCTCAAACGGCTGATTCGTCGCGAATGATCGCCGGTAAGCCTGCGCTGCCGACCAGCCGCACGCGTTAAAGCGCCAGGCGCTTTACCGCGTCCTCGTTCCACTCCAGCCCGCTGCCGGGTTTGTCGTTAACGCTGACGTAGCCATCCTTGGCGCGGAAAGGTTCGGCCAGGATGGGCTCTGCCCAGTCCGACCATTCCAGCCAGTCAGCCGATTCGCTCACGCGCAGCAATTGCGCCGACACCACCGGATACAGATGACTGGATAGCGGCAGGCCCGCGGCCCCGGCAATTGCCGCCGAGCGCATCCAGCCGGTGACCCCGCCGATGCGCATCAGGTCGGGCATGTACAGATCGGCAGCGCCGGCTTTGACCGCTTTGTAGAATTCCCGCGGCCCGTAGATGTTCTCGCCGATCTGCAGCGGGGTTTTGAGTTCGCGCGCGAGTTGTGCGCAGGCATCGTAATTGTCGTAGGCGACCGGTTCTTCGAACCAGACCAGACCCTGATCGTCGAGGCCATGCAGTCGCAGCAATGCCTCACCCAGAGCGAGGCCCTGGTTGAAGTCGCACATCAGTTGCACGCCCTCACCGACCGCCTGCCGCACTTCGGCAATAGCGGTAATGTCCTCCTTGAGCGTCGCCCGGCCCAGGCGCATCTTGATAGCGTTGAAGCCGCCCTCGGCGACCAGTTCGGCGGCTTCGCGCGCGAGGCGCTCCATCGGGATCAGCCACAGCCCATTGGTGTTGTACGCGCGCACCTTGCCTGTCGTGCCGCCGAGCAGCACCGCGAGCGGCAGCCCTGCCGCCTGCGCGAGGGCATCCCAGATCGCCATGTCCAGGCCGGATATCGCGATCAGGCTCATGCCCTGCCGCCCGTTCAGGTGCAATGTCTGCATGGCGTCGCGATAGGCATCAAGCGGCGCCAGCGTCTTGCCCTTCAAGGATTCGCCGATATCCTCGATCATGCGGGCGAGCGGCTTCACGGCTTTCTGCAGGTACGGTTCCAGATAACTTCTGCCGGTGATGCCCTCTTTCGTTTTGACGTCGATCAGCACAAAGGGCCAATGCGTGTATTCGCCCACCTTGGCGATGATTGGCCGGCGGAAGGGAACCGAGACCGCTCGAACGCGCACGCTTTCGAAAGTCAGTTTCTGGAGTTGTTCCTGTTTTGAACTCATTCTCATCCCTTCCTGGTTTTATTTTGTGCCCAGCGGGAAATTACCGCGTGGAGCGCGTCCAGTCCATCGGTCAGGGCGGCGGGCCCGGGCTGCAGAATAATCGGTGATTTGACTTCGTGCAGTTCACCGTCGCGCACAGCCGCAATCGCATCATATCCGTTCCGGGCCGCGACACGCTCCGGCCGGAATTTCTCGCCGCACCAGGAAGCAAAAATGATATCCGGTGACCGTTCGATGCGGATACATGGCCGTCATTGATGGAGCGCGGCCGGGCAGTTTACCTGCAACAAGAACCCGAATTTTGGGGATCACCGATGCAAAAGGCGCCTCGCGGCGCCCTTCGCCTGCCACGCGCACCGAGCGGTCAGAAGTCGCTGCGCCCGGAGAACAGCGCCTTCTTGACGATGCCATGCACGCCCCAGTTGCCATCGACCACCTGGGTAATGCCGAAGTCCACGCCGACGGTCATCAGCGAGATGGCCTCATCCTCGGTCAAGCCCTGGGTGGTCATCAGGAAATGGCGCACTTTGCGGAAAGCATCGCGCATGGCCAGATCGACGGAGGATTTCGAATAGACCTGCGATTGCGCTTGCGCACCCAGCTCCTCGAGATAGTTCGCAAAGCTGAATCCGTGCAGGACCCATTCGTCCTGCGTCTCCAGCAACGGATACTTCAGATCCTCGAGCGTGGTGCCCGCCAGCGTTGCCCTTTTGTGCAGGATCAACTGGAAGGTGCCGGTCAGTGAGGATTCGATGGCCGTGCCGCACAGCTCGGAATCGCCTTGCGAAGCGTGCGGGTCGCCCACCGAGAATAGCGCGCCGCTGACCTGCACCGGGTAGTACATGGTGGCGCCCTTGCCGATACGCCAGTTATCGATGTTGCCGCCGAACGGCCCCGGCGGAATCGAATCGACCATGTCGGCTTCCTTGGGTGCGAGTCCGATCACGCCAAAGTGCGGGCGCACCGGGATGCGTACGTTCTTCAGGATGCCGTGGTTTTCCTTGACCAGGCTGTGATCCACCGGCACGCCGGGATAGTCGATGGTGTTATGGACGACACCGAAGGGGTCGGTCTGAGGCTCCCACTTGTAGTTGTAAACCGCCTTGGCCCAACTGCGCTCATGGGTTGCATCGACCTCGTAAACCGTGATGACTTCGCGTTTCTTCGGTTCCTCGATCAGATCGTTATAGTGAAAGCCCCACCACGCTGCGGCATTGATGCCGAAACTTTTGCCTTTGTAGGCGGGATTCGCGCAGGGCCTATGGCTGACGTCGACAATGCGCACTTCCAGGATATCGCCGGGCTCCGCGTCCTTGACGAACACCGGCCCCGTGCAGATGTGCACGCCGAAACCTTCGCCCGCGCCGCGGCCCTTGACGGACGCATCCATCGGGCCTGCGCCGCGACGGTTCACGTTCTTCTTTTTCTTGTCCCAATAGAAAATGCTTTCGACCCCCGGATCGCCCTTGATGAGCCGCTCGTAATCGTCGTAGGCATGATGCGTGATCGCTTCGACGGTCACGAAATCGCCGGAGTCGATGCTGATGACGGGCTTGAGCTTCTTGCTGAAGTACCCCCAGTGCACAGTCTTGTCGGTTGCCGCGACGTAGTAATGGTTGCGCACGCCGGTCTTGACCGGATCGAGCCCCTCGGCCTGCGCCGTCGAGACATAGGGGATCGACATGGTCCCCGCGGCAACGGCTGCACCGCCGGCGGCGAGCGTTCCCCAGACGAAGTTTCTGCGGCTGGCGTCGATCTGCGGTGACTCCTGCACGGCCGCGTCGATTTCTTCGGCAGCGTGATCGTGATTGCAGCAACTGACGTGGTGTTCGGACATGAATTCCTCTTCAAAAAAACTTTCAGGCCCCGGACTTTAGTTCGGTGATCGCGCCGGACGGGTACCGGATCACGAGCGCGAACCGTGGATCGCAACATCCGGACCAGCCACGCACGACTCACCGGGACCGGGCACGTTGTTCGGATGAATCGCGAAATTTCCCAATAAATCGATGCCTTGCATGGCGCACCAGAATGGCGCACACGATTCAACCGGATCGATCCGACCACACGATGCACAAGCTTCGCGCTCGCGAAGGGACCCCATGCCCGAAGCGGGTGCATCACCACGCGGGCGATGCTTATGATCTGAATCAATCCGAGTTGACAGCGGGCGGTTAGCATCGGGCTCATGAAAGCAAACTCAGTTTCCGATGCGACCGGCTTTGCCCGGAGGGCGACTGGCGACCGCGCCACGCCGAGACCCGTATTCCTGGTCCACGGTGTGAGCAAGGTGTACCGCATGGGCGAGGTCGAAGTGCACGCGCTACGCGGCGTCGATCTGGATCTGTACGAGGGGGAGTTGACGGTATTGCTCGGGGCATCGGGCAGCGGCAAGTCCACACTGCTCAACATCCTCGGCGGCCTCGACGTGCCCTCCAGCGGCGAAGTGCGTTATCTGGACCACGTTTTGACTTCCGCCAGGGAAGAAGCGCTGACGCTTTTTCGCCGCGAGCACGTCGGCTTCGTGTTCCAGTTCTACAACCTGATTCCGAGCCTCACGGCGCTGGAGAATGTCGCGCTCGTGACCGAGATTGCCAAACGGCCGATGGATCCCGCCGAGGCACTGGACCTGGTGGGCTTGAGCGACCGCAGGAATCATTTTCCGGCGCAGATGTCGGGCGGCGAACAGCAGCGCGTGGCCATCGCGCGCGCAGTCGCCAAGCGCCCGGACGTGCTGTTGTGCGATGAGCCGACCGGCGCGCTGGACTACGCCACGGGCAAGATCGTGCTCGAAGTGCTCGCGCGCGTAAACCGCGAACTCGGCACCACGACCGCCGTGATCACGCACAACGCGGCGATCGCCGGCATGGCCGACCGCGTGGTACACATGAGCAGCGGCCGCATCGTGGAAATAACGCGCAATGCTGCTCCGATCTCGCCCGCGGAACTGAGCTGGTGAATTCGCGCGACCGCATGCTGGTCCGCGACCTCTGGCATCTGCGCGCGCAATTGCTCGCAGCGGCGCTGGTCGTGGCCTGCGGCGTGGCTTCATTCCTCGCGATGCGCCTGATGTACGAATCCCTGTTGTACGCGCGCGACGATTACTATCGCGAGTTGCGCTTTGCGCAGGTGTTCGGGCAACTGAAGCGGGCACCGGACAGCCTGAAAGTACCCATCGCGGAAATTCCCGGCGTGGCCGCCGTCCGTACCCGCGTCGTCATGGGCGTGACACTTGACGTCCCCGGCCTCGCGGAACCGGCAAGCGGACGGCTGGTGTCCATTCCGGAACACCGCGCCCCGATGCTCAACGATCTGTACCTTCGCCGAGGCCGCTATATCGAGCCGGGCCATCCGGAAGAGGTTATTGCCAGCGAAGCGTTCGCCGTCGCGAATCAACTGGAGCCAGGCAACGAGGTGGGCGCGGTAATCAATGGCCGCTGGAAGCGTCTGCGCATCGTCGGTGTTGCGCTGTCGCCGGAATATATCTACGAAGTCGGCGCGGGCTCGATGTTTCCGGACAACAAACGCTTTGGCGTACTGTGGATGGGACACCAGGCGCTGTCTGCCGCATTCGACATGGAAGGCGCTTTCAACGATGTGGCACTCGCGCTATCCGCCGGCGCCGTGGAGCGCGACGTCATCGCGCACCTCGATCTCTTGCTCGCGCGCTACGGCGGGCTCGCGGCCTACGGACGCGATGATCAGATCTCGCACCGCTTCATTTCCGACGAGATTTCGCAGAATCGCATTTCGTCCACCTGGGTGCCGGCCATTTCTCGGCGTGGCCACCTTCCTGCTGCATCTGGTGCTCTCGCGCCTGGTCGCCCTGCAGCGGACCCAGGTAGGGTTGCTCAAGGCCTTTGGCTACGGTAACGCAGCGGTGGGAATGCACTACCTCAAACTTGCAATGGCTACGGTCCTTGCCGGCGTGGCACTCGGAATCGGCGCAGGCCTGTATCTGGGAGAATCCCTTACCGGCCTGTACCGGGACTTCTATCGCTTTCCGCAGTTGGCGTTTCAGGTCAGTGCACCGGTAGTAGGCCTCGGCGTGCTGATCAGTCTTGCGGCGGGCGCATTCGGCGCGTTGTCAGCGGTCAGACGCGCGGTCGGGCTGCCGCCGGCCGAAGCCATGCGGCCCGAGCCGCCAGCGAGTTACCACGCTGGGGCATTCGAGCATCTGCGCTTGCGGCGGTGGCTGCCGCCTGCCGGCCGGATGATCACGCGCAGCATCGCGCGCCACGGCTGGAAATCGGCGCTCTCCGTCCTGGGCATCGCCTGCGCCACCGGCATGCTCGTTCTTGGTGGATTCTTTTTCGACTCCATCGATTTCCTGATGCGGGTGCAGTTCTACGAGATCCAGCGCGCCGACGTTACGGTCTTCTTCAATCAGACGCTGTCGCCCGGCGCGCGCCACGATGTCGCCCGACTGCCGGGCGTGCTTCGCGCCGAACCTTTTCGCCTCGTACCGGTGCGGCTCGCATTCGAGCATCGCACGCGCCGCACGGAGATCACCGGTCTCGGGGCGTCGTCGGATCTGCACAGGCTCGTGGACCGGCAATTGCGTCGCATCGCGCTGCCCGCCGACGGTTTGGTGCTGTCGCGCAAACTGGGCGAAGTGCTGGGTGTGGATGTCGGTCACTCCGTCAGGGTCGAAGTGCTGGAAGGCGCGCGCCCCGTGGGTGTCCTCCCCGTTGCCGCGCTTACCGACGATCTGGTCGGCATAGCGGCTTACATGGATGCTGCGGCGCTCAACCGGTTCATGCGCGAAGACGCCCTGGTCTCGGGCGCATGGCTTGCGGTCGATCCGCGATTCGCCGCCGCGCTCAACGAACGCCTCAAGCGCACGCCCGCGGTAGCCGGATCGGCCTTCAGCGCCGCCACGCTGCGCAGTTTTCAGGAGATCCTGGATCGCAGTCTCGGCATCTCGACGGCCATCAACGTGATCTTCGCCTGCGTCATCGCCTTCGGCGTCGTGTACAACGGCGCGCGCATCGCGCTGTCCGAGCGCGGCAACGAACTGGCTTCGCTGCGCGTACTCGGATTTACGCGACGCGAGGTCGCTGCCATGCTGCTCGGGGAGCAAGCCATACTGACCCTGCTTGCGATTCCACTGGGGTTTGCGTTGGGTGTACTGATTTGCTGGCTGCTATCGTTGCGGCTGGAAACCGAGTTGTACCGCCTTCCGCTGGTGCTTAGCCGGGCTACGTTCGCCTTTTCGCTCATCGTGGTGTGCGCCGCGGCGCTGATCTCCGGTGGGCTGGTGACGCGCCGGATCAATCGTTTCGACCTGGTCGCAGTGCTCAAGACACGGGAATAGGGGATGTCCATGACGCGTGGCTGGAAACGGACGCTTTACGTGGTCGCCGGACTTGGCGCGGTCGGTCTGTTGACGCTTGCTTTTCTTCCCGACCCGATACCGGTCGATGTCGTTGCGGCCCAGCGCGGCCCGCTTGCGATCACCGTGGACGAGGATGGCGAGACCCGAGCGCGCGAGCGCTATGTAATCAGTGCGCCGGTTGCCGGGCGCGTGCCCCGCATCGGGCTGCGCGAAGGCGACCGCGTCAGCGCCGGACAGGTCGTCGCGGAACTCTGGCCGTTGCCGTTGTCGGCTCGCGAGCGCGACGAGCAACTGGCGCGCATCGCCGCCGCCGACGCCCTGTTGCGCGAAGCGCAGGAGCGCATGCGCCATGCGGCGGCAGATCGCGATCAGGCGGTGCGCGAGCGAAACCGGACGGAAGAACTTCTGAAGGATGGATTCGTTTCACCGCAGGCCGTGGAACAGGCGCGCGTCGCGCAAACCACCAGCGCCAACGAATTGGCGGCCGCGCGATTCCACGCCCGCTCGGTTGCGGCCGATGCGAAGGCGGCGCGCGCGGCGTTGATGGCGATCGAAGGCGGCCGCGACGCCGCGGTGCCGCTGCGCGCTCCGGTTGCCGGCCAGATCCTGCGTATCCCGGAACGCAGCGAGCGCGTCGTGACACCGGGAGCATCGCTGATGATCGTCGGCGATCCGCGATCTCTGGAAATTGTCGTCGACGTGCTCTCCAGCGAAGCCGTCAAAATCACTCCCGGCATGGACGTAATGCTCGAGGGGTGGGGCGGGTCGCAACCACTTCAAGCCCGGGTGCGTTTGATAGAACCGTTCGCGTTCACCAAAGTGTCCGCGCTCGGCGTCGAAGAACAGCGGGTCAACGTGATCTCGGATTTCATCGACGCGCCGCAGACGCTCGGTGACGCATATCGCGTCGAGGCACGCATCGTCCTGTGGAGCAGCCGGGATACGCTGAAAATACCCTCGAACGCCTTGTTCAGAAAAGCAGATGGCTGGGCAGTCTTCGTCGCGGATGGCGGACGTGCGCGCCTGCGATTGCTCAAGCCGGGACACGCCGGCCCGATCGAGACGGAAATTCTCGAAGGCCTGGCGGTCGGTGAGCGCGTCGTGGTGCATCCCGCGAACGACATTGATGACGGCACGCGAATCCGCGTCAGGAACTAGCTTTCTGACGATTCTGACGATTTCCAAGCCCCATCCACGAGGACCACGGAGGTGTCGATCTGCCGTTGCGGAATGGACCAGTACTTGCGCAGGAGCAGAACCTTTTCTTCTTCGCCGACCAACCGGAAGCCGTTCTTCTGATAGAAATCGATGGCCCAGCTCGCGGCCTTCCACGTTCCGATCAGGATGGGTCTGCGCGAAAGGCTGCGCAGATGCGAAAGGAGCGAGCCCCCGATCCCATGACGCCGACAGACGGTGCGTACATACGCATGGCGGATCAACGTGACGTCCTGAACATCCTGCATCCCCATCACCCCGACAAGTTCTCCTTCCTGCTCGTAGCCCCAGAACACCACGCCGCTTGCGATCTCATGCTGCAATTCCTGGCCCGACATATAAGGATCATTCAGACGATCGCCCGGGATCACACCGCGATAGGCTTGCGCACCGTCGTTGATGATTGCGAGGATGATGTTGAACTCCGTTGCCGGGCAGGCACGAATCATATTTCCTGGGTGCGAGAGATGTTGCGCCGGTAAATAAATGCCTCGTCGCGATGATACGGCAAAGGCGCCTGGTCTTCGCCGAGGCTTGCTCCCCTTATAATGGGTGCCGCCGCGCGTCTATCGGCGTCTATCGCACACGCACGCGCGCGCCTTGCACTCTTCAATGGAGAACTCATTTGAAGCTTTATGCCTCACCCGCCAGTTCGTTCGCCCGCAAGATCCGCGTGCTGCTGATCGAAAAGAATGTCAGCCATGAAGTCGTGATGCTGAATCTGTGGGAGCCAAACGATTACCAGACGATCAACCCGATTGGCAAAGTGCCGGCGCTGAAGCTCGATGACGGCCGCGTATTAATCAATTCTCCCCTGATTGCGGATTACATCGATGGCAAGTATCCGGATCCGCGGTTCATTCCCTCGGACCCGGAGACGCGGCTGGAAGTCAGGCGCTGGGAAGCCATCGCCGACGGCATGATGGACGCCGTTGCCTTGAGTGTCTACGAGAACCGATTTCATGACGAAGCCGCGCGCAGCAAGGTCTGGCTCGATCGCCAGCGCGGAAAGATCGACGCGGGG
>CBDDRM010000030.1:0-10398 GCA_965233135.1 uncultured bacterium
GAATGCAGAATAGCTACCCCGCGGTTGAATTCCTCCTGCGCCGCAGCCGTGCATGAAATGGGAAAACTGACTTCGCCGAGCCGTTCGGGTGTGCCGGTGGGAATTCGCTCGTCTTCATGAGCGTACGCGCCAGAGCTCGCAAACAGGGTGACCGCCGCGACCGCAACGGTCAACCGACAGCATCTCGTGTTCATGGTTTGCTCCTCGAGAGCCCCGGTCAGGCTCGAATCGAGTTTCAATTATAGGCGCGAACGCGCGGAGTCAGGGAGCGTCAAGCTTTTTTGCGCGCGGCTTCAGTCAGCTGCGCATTGATCTTCGACAGGCGTTCGACGCGGTCCAGCAGAATTCGCACGAAAGCGCGGTTGAACTGTTTCTGGCAGGCGTCACTCGATGCCCGCAGCGCCGTGGCGTTGACTTCGATAATGGTCAGCGGCGTGATCGACACCACCGAACTGGTGCGTTTGCCACGGTCTTCGAAATAGGGGATTTCGCCGAAGCAGTCGCCATCGCCCAGCACGGTAAGCCCGCGGCCCCCGCTCATGACGCGGGCTTCGCCGCGCGCAATCAGGAAAAAGCTTTCGCAGGTTTCACCTTCGCGGACCACCGTCTCGCCCGGGGGGATGCGGCGGAATTCGGCGATGCGCACCATCTCCCAGACTTCGAGATGCAGGAACTCCCGGAAGAAAGGGACGGCCTTGATTGCGCTGAACTTCTCCGTGTCCGAAATGGAACTGGCCGGCAACGTCAGATGCTCGTTGGTGGCGGCCAGATCGGCGGAAAAATCCTCCCAGTTCTGGTAGCGATCGGTCAGATTGCGGGCGAGCGCCTTCATCACGATGCGGTCGAGGTCTTCGGGCAATCCCGGGCGATGCACGCTCGGGGCGGGCGGCGACATGTTGACGATCTGGTACAACAGGCTGGTGCTGTTCGAGGCAAAAAACGGCAGTTTCCCGGTGAGCAGCCGGTACATCACCACGCCCAGCGAATAAATGTCGGATTGATGGGTTAGTTCCAGATCCTGGGCCTGCTCGGGCGACATGTAGAGCGGCGAGCCGACGCCTTCGAGTTGTGTCATGTCGGTGTCGCTCTGCAGTGCGACACCAAAATCCGTGATCTTGATGTCGCCATTGCTGCCCACCAGGATATTCGCGGGCTTGATGTCGCGATGGATGATGCCGCACCGATTGGCGAAATCGAGTGCCAGCCCGCATTTGAACGCGATCTCCACGACGCGCTCCAGCGGCAGCAGATCGGCGACTTCGCAATACGGCTCCAGGGTGCAACCGTCCACGTATTCCATGACGAGATAACTGTAGTCGCTGCCTGCATCCGCATCGTAGATACCGATGATGTTGGGATGCAGAAGCTTGCCCGCCAGCGACGCTTCGTTCAGAAATACGCGGTCGAACCGGTTCTTGGCCGCGCTATTCGCCGCGGAATCCTTATGCATGACCTTGATGGCCACTTCGCGGTCGGCGAAGGGGTCACGAGCCAGGAATACACGGCTAGTGGCGCCCTGACCGATCTGGCGCAGGATGGGATACTTTCCGACCCGCTCGGGCAGGGCGGAAGGCGTCATGGCTGCAGGCTTCATGGGATGCGACTGTGTTGGGGCAACGAGCGGGAACGGTGAACCAAGTAGAGAATCCTGAATAAGAATTTGCCGGCAGCGATTCTACACCACGCCGTGTGCCACTCGCCGAGCGGTCCAAGACTACATCCTCGCCCTGATCCGCTCGGCAGCCAGATCGAGCGCCTCGACCCAGATCATGACGCGGGCCTCGCGCGCCCTGCCCGCGAGATCCTCGAGTTGGGCCAGCAGTTGGGGTTCCCGTCCGCCGCGGCCGGCAGCAATCAGGGCGCGGGCTCGCGCGACGGTAAAGGTTACGACCGGCACCGGCTCTTCGCCGAACCTGTCTTCCAGCGCGCTGGCGTAGCGCTCAGCGCTGACCCAGTCGCCGAGTCGCAGTGAAAGTTCGATCGCCGGACGCGCGAAAAAAACATGGTTGTGCACGTTGCACCCGGATGCGAGGATGTGCTCGGCCTCCGCGAGACAACGCTGGCGTTCATCGGCGTCGCTTGTAAACGCAGCAAGCGTGCCCAGGATCGGGGGACCGAAATACGTGATCATCTCGCGGCTGATCACCATGGCGTCACGCAGCAGTTGGCACGCCTCGTCGATCTTGCCCTGCTGCGCGAGGCATATCGCCACGAAGGCCATCCCCTCGGGCACGAAGCGCCTGGCGCCGATGCTCTGCGCGAGGGCCACCGCCGCATCGGCGTGCGGCCGCGCATTGACCGGATCGCCCATTTCCAGCAAGGCCCAGGCGCAGCCCTGGTGGGCAATGACCTGCGAGCGAAGGTGGCCGACCTTGATGGATAGATCGAGCGCCTGGCGCGACGATACGAGTCCTTCGTCCACTCGTGCGAGAAAAAAAACGTCGAAGACGCCGAGCATCGCCAGGTTGGCGACTTCGACGCCGCCAAGACCATGCGCACGGCTCAACTCGATACACTGCTGGAAGTATTTATACGATGTATAAGGCCGCCCGCCACCATAGTGCGCATCGCCCAGCCCGCTCAAGGCGCGTGCCTCCCATTCCACCGAACCCGCGTGACGCGCCAGCTCGAGCGCTCGCGCGTGTTCCTCAAGGCAACCCGCTATGTTGCCCAGCGGAAAGTAAAGGCTGCCTCGCAGATAATGAATCTGGGCGGCCTCGATCTCGCAGCCCGGAATGGCTGCCAGCGTTTCGGCTTGCGCCAGCATCGTCAGAGCGGAAGCCGACTGGTCTGCCATGCGCATGCTGCCGGCGATGCCGATCAGGGCTCGACAACGCTCTTTGTCGGAACCGGCGAGGTTCAACGCCTCCTGGAAGATAGTGATGGCCTCGGCGGAGCGGCCCAGATCCGGCAGCAGCTCGCCGCGCTCGGCAAGCAGATCGAATTTGGTTTTCGGGTCAAGAGCCAGTTCCAGGCCGCGATCCAGCAGGCCAAGTGCGCGGTCGTAGCGATATTGGCGCTTTTCATCCTGCGCCGCGCTCAGGTAGGCCGAGGCCGCGCGCGGGTCACTGGCCCGGTCGAAATGTTCCGCCGCGAGGGCTGCATCCTTGTTGGCATACCATTGTGCCGCGAGCGCGTGCCAGCGCCGCTTGTCATCGCTGACCAGCGTTAGATAGGTGCTCTCCCAGATCAGCGCATGTGCGAATAAGAATTCTTCGCCGATGGGGCGCACCAGATTTTCATCGAGCAGCGCTTTGCAGTCATACGTGCTCTCGCCGAACAGATGGCGCAGCAAGGGGAGGGAGAAGCGCTGGCCCAACACGCTGGCAGCCCGGATCGCCTGCTGGTCGCGTATGGACAAGCGGTCAAGCCTGGACAACACCTGGCTCTGGATGGAGCCGGGCACGGATTCGCGGTCGGTCATCTGGGCGGCGCGCAGCAGCTGCTCCAGGAACAGCGGGTTGCCGTCGGCACGCGCGGTGCACTGCGCGATGAGTTCGCTGGAGCTTGCGCCCAGGGCGCGTGCGAGGTCATTGGCTTCGGCTTCGCGCAGCGGCCGCAAATCCATCATCAGCAAACCCACAGCGGGGCCGGCCCGCGCACGCCAGCCGCGGTCCAGCGGATCGCCCTCCACACGCGAAGTCAGCAGCAAGATCACCGGATGGCTCGCGCTCACGCCGGCAAGGCCCGCAAGGATTTCAAGCAGGACGGGATCGGCCCAATGAATGTCCTCGACGATCGCGATCAGCGGAGCAACGGCACTGCGGCGCTGGACGAGAGCGAGGACGAACTCGAGCCTGCGCCGCGCCCGCGTGGTGTTATCCATGGCGTCATATACGGCCAGCAAAGGAGCGGGCTGTGCAATGCCGAGAACGTCATGGGCAAAGACGAGCTGATCGTCGCTGACCAAGCCGGCGAGCATAGCCGCGCGCAAGGCCTGGGCGCGATCGATTGCTTGCCCGCCCTGCTCGCAGCCAATCATGCTGGCAACCAGCTGCGCGATGGCGTCGTTCGCTCGCGCGACGCCGAAATTCAGGATCAAGCCTTTGTGTGCGGAGAAGCTCAGGCGCTTGGACGTGGTTTCCAGCTCTTCCACCAGACATGATTTACCGATGCCCGCATCGCCGCGCACATACACCACCTGGCCGGCACCACTATCCAGGCAGGCTCGGCACGCCGCCTCGAATTGCATCAGTTCGGCACGTCGCCCGACCAAAGGCCGCCGTCGCTGGAAGTCGATCCGATCTTTCAAACCCGAAACGCGCCACGCACGCACGGGCTGGTCGAATCCCTTGACGACAACTTCGCCGACGGACTCGGCGACGACAAGCTCCGCCAGCGAAGCATGCAGTGCATCGGAGACTACGGTTTGTCCGGAAGAGGCGAGGCCGACGAGGCGTGCGGCAAGATTGACCGTCTCGCCTACCGTGGAGAAGTCTCCCTTGCTGGCCTGCCGCCGACTCGCCACGACCTGGCCGGAGGCCGCGCCGATATGCACGCTTAGCCCACGGCCGAACTCCGCGCTCAATTGCGGCATCAGGCCATGCACCGCGGCTGCCGCGCGCAACGCGCGCTCGGGATCGTTGCCGTGGGCCGTCGGGATCCCGAACACACCCATGACGGCGTCGCCGATGTACCGTTCCACGCTGCCACCAAAATCCGCGATTGCCGCACTGGCCAATGCATGAAAGCGCGCGGCGAGCTTGTGCGTGAACTCGGCCCCGAGTTCGCTGGTGAGGTGGGTATAGTCGGTCAGGTCGATGAAGAGCACGGTGACGGGGCGCCGCTCCAGCCCGCCCAGGATTTCTTCGCGATGTTCTTTGGGCAGGCTTTCGGCGCGATCCGGCGGCTGCACGTCACCTTCGAGGCGTGCTATGGCCCGCATCAGACGCTTGCGATCGCCCAGCGGGATCTGCAGTTTTTCCAAGTCCGCATCGTCGAGCTGCGGCAGGATATCGAAGCCGATGCGATGCTCGGCGAACAAATCGCCGTAGCGTTCAAGACCCAGCGTCTGAAGCCAGTCCTCGACCCGCGACATTCTTGCGATCCCCTTGCAATGTCACAGAACGGCGTATTTCCGACGCTGCCTTCGATGGTCGGACGCCGCCAGAAGCCTACAGTCTAACAAGCGCACCTGAGGTACTGACGGGATCCGTCCTCGGGTCGGATCCCGTCCGGGTCGGGGCGAAGAAGGTGCGCTGGCCCTGTCAGAGATCCCAGGGATTTGCACGGTCGGTGGCCAGACCATATTTCTCGATCGCTCGCGCCACCACCTTGCGATCGATCGTGCCTTCGTCTGCCAGCGCCTTGAGCGTTGCGACCACGATGTGGTTCCGATCGACCTCGAAGAAATCGCGCAATGCGGCGCGGCTATCGCTGCGGCCGAACCCGTCGGTGCCCAGCACGACATATTTCTGCGTGACCCAGGTACGGATCATGTCGGGCAGTGCGCGCATATAGTCGCTGGCCGCGACGACAGGACCGGAAGCTTTCGCCAGGCATTGTTCCACCCAGGATTGCTTCTGTTTGGCATCCGGGTGCAGACGGTTCCAGCGTTCGACGCCCATGCCGTCGCGACGCAGCTCGGTAAAGCTGGTCACGCTCCAGGCATCAGCGGCGATGGTCCAGTCCTTTTCCAGCATCTCTGCCGCGGCCAGGACTTCACGCAGTATGGTGCCTGAGCCGAGCAGCTGCACCGTCGGGGCGCCTTTCTTGCTCTTGCCTTCGCGCAGCTTGTACATGCCTTTGAGGATGCCTTCCTCGGCGCCCGGCGGCATGGCCGGATGCACGTAGTTCTCGTTCATGACCGTGACGTAATAGAACACGTCTTCCTGGTTTTCCAGCATGCGGCGCATGCCGTCACGCACGATGGTCGTCACCTCATAGCCGAAGGCCGGATCGTAGGCGACACAGTTCGGCACCGTGGCAAACAGGATATGGCTGGAGCCGTCTTCGTGCTGCAGGCCCTCGCCCGAGAGCGTCGTGCGCCCCGCCGTGGCCCCCAGGAGGAAGCCGCGCGATCGCGAATCGGCTGCCGACCAGACCAGGTCGCCGATGCGCTGGAAGCCAAAGCACGAATAGAAAATATAAAACGGCAGCATCGGCACGCCGTGCGCGCTGTAGGACGTGGCCGCTGCGATCCAGGACGAAATGGCACCGGCTTCGGTAATGCCTTCTTCGAGGATCTGGCCGTCCTTGGCTTCCTTGTAGTACAGCAGCTCGTCCTTGTCTTCGGGTTCGTAAAGCTGGCCGTGCGGCGAATAGATGGCGACCTGACGGAACAGCGATTGCATGCCGAAGGTGCGCGCTTCGTCGGCGACTATCGGCACGATGTGCTTGCCAAGGTTCTTGTCCCGCAACAACTGAGCCAGCATCTGCACGAACACCATGGTAGTCGATTGCTCGCGGTCGCCCGAACCTTCGAGCAGGCGCGCGAACGATGTCAATTCCGGCACCGGCAGCGTTTGCGCCTTGGGTGCGCGCGCAGGCACGTATCCGCCTAGCGCCTGACGGCGCGCGTGCAGGTACTTCATTTCGGGGCTATCGTCCGCCGGCTTGTAGAAGCGCAGGTTCTGCACGTCCTCGTTGCTCAGCGGCAAGCCGAAGCGGTCGCGGAACGCGAGCAGCGTGTCGTCCTCGAGTTTTTTGGCCTGGTGCGCAGCCATCTTGCCTTGCGCGGCCGTGCCCATGCCATAACCTTTCTTGGTCTGCGCAAGAATGACGGTCGGGCGGCCCTTGTGATTCACCGCCGCGTGATAAGCAGCGTAGATCTTGATCGGGTCGTGGCCGCCGCGCTTGAGCCGGTCGATATCCTCGTCCGACATGTGCGCGACGATCTGCTGCAATTCCGGATACTTGCTGAAAAAGGCTTCGCGGTTGAAGCGGCCGTCCGTGGCCGCGTATTTCTGGAATTCGCCGTCCACGGTCTCGTGCAGCCGCTTGAGGATGACATTGTC
This sequence comes from uncultured bacterium, assembly GCA_965233135.1. Taxonomy (GTDB): domain Bacteria; phylum Pseudomonadota; class Gammaproteobacteria; order Burkholderiales; family JACQAP01; genus JACQAP01. The sequence goes on from CBDDRM010000030.1 coordinate 6,957, forward strand.
GCGGTCACGCGCAAACAGCGGATCCCAGTCCGAACCCCACATGACCTTGATGACATTCCATCCGGCGCCGGCAAACATGCCCTCGAGCTCCTGCACGATGGACCCGTTGCCGCGCACCGGCCCGTCGAGCCGCTGCAGGTTGCAGTTCACGACGAAGATCAGATTGTCGAGGCCTTCGCGTGCCGCCATGGCCAGGCCGGCGATGGATTCGGGCTCGTCCATTTCGCCATCGCCGACGAAACACCAGACCTTGCGTGCTTTCGTCTCCAGAATCTTGCGATCTTCGAGGTAGCGCATGAACCGCGCCTGGTAGATCGACGTGATCGATCCAAGGCCCATGGAACCCGTGGGGAACTGCCAGAATTCCGGCATCAGCCACGGATGGCAGTATGACGATAGACCTTTGCCTGTGGTTTCGCGGCGATAGTTGTCGAGATTCTCCTCGGTCAGCCGCCCCTCCATGTAAGCGCGCGCATACACGCCGGGGGCGGAGTGCGGCTGGAAGAAAATCGCGTCGCCCTGCTGTCCGGCGCGGAAGAAGTGGTTGTAGCCCACTTCGAACAGATCGGCGGACGATGCGTAGGTCGCGATGTGGCCGCCCAGTTCGGAGTTGGCCCGGTTTGCTCGCACCACCATGGCCAACGCATTCCAGCGCACCAGCGCGGAAATTCGTGCTTCGATTTCCGGATTGCCCGGAAACTGCGGTTGGTCCGCAAGCGAGATCGTGTTCGCGTAAGGCGTATTCAGCACCGGCGGCATCGGTACGCGCATCATGCGCGCGTGGTCCAGCAGTTTCCTCAGCACGAAGGTTGCGCGCTCGGGTCCTTCGTTTTCGACGATGGCATCGAAAGCATCCAGCCATTCCTTGGTTTCGATGGGATCAAGGTCCTGGCTCAGAACGCGCCACAAACCGGAAACACTGATGTCGGAAATATCGGTCATTGCTGGACTCCTCGCGAGAAACGGCGACGGTTCAGTCGACCGTTTGCCGCATTATTTAAGGCAGGATGCTACCGCGAATCGAAAAGCACGGGGTTGCGTTTGGACTTTGAAAAAGCATCAAATAAGGCATAATCGATCGTACAGCATGCCAACTTCCAAATTAAATGCCGGATATAAAACTGGATTCGATAGACTGGACCATACTTGGGCTGCTCCAGGCCAATGCGCGCATGTCCAACGTGGAACTCGCCAAGGCGGTGGGGCTTTCCCCCTCGCCATGTCTGCATCGTGTGCGTGCGCTGGAAGAGGCCGGTTACATCAGCCGCTACGTTACCCTCCTCGATGCGCTGCGCGTCGGGCTCAAGGTCAGCGTTTTCATACAGGTTACTCTTGAACGCCAGATCGAAACCGCGCTGGAGCGCTTCGAGACTGCGATTCGCGGCCGCCCCGAAGTCATGGAGTGCTACCTGATGACCGGCGATGCCGATTACCTGATCCGAGTCGTCGTGGCGGACATCCAGGTGCTCGAGGAATTCATCCTGAAGTTCCTGACCAAACTTCCCGGAGTGGGCAATATCAAGTCGAGTTTCGCGCTGAAGCAGGTGAAGTATCAGACGGAGTTGCCGCTGCCTTTTTCAGCAGAGAAGAGGGACGAGGGGCGAGGGGCGAAGGGCAAGTCCGGCGGGAGAGGACGAGCGTGATGAGCCGCTTCGGGCCTCTACCGTTGTCAATACATTAGCTCTGATTTCATCATGATCGCCAACGACTGGACCAAACTCGAACAGGAAGTCGCGATGCGGGTGGCAAACCCGGGCGTGATTCCGCATGACGAGATGCGCAAGCGCTCGGGGCTGGAATTCTTGCGTGACATCGCCTCGGGCGTGCTGCCTGTCCCGCCGATCGGCAAGACGCTGAACTTTTTCTTGCTCGAAGTGGAAGAGGGACGCGCGGTTTTCCAGGGCACGCCGATGATCGATTTCTACAACCCGATCGGGACGATCCACGGCGGCTGGGCGGCAACGCTGCTGGATTCGTGCATGGCCTGTGCTATCCAGACCACGCTCAAGAAAGGCTTTGGCTATACCACCGCCGAACTCAAGCTCAACCTCGTGCGGCCGATGAGCGATCGAACAGGCCCGGTTCGTGCGGAAGGCAAGGTCATTCATCCGGGCCGGCAAGTGGCAACGTCGGAAGGGCGGCTGTATGGACCGGACGGAAAACTTTATGCGCACGGCACCACCACGTGCGTGATCTTCGAGTTGCCGAAGAAAGGGTGAATTGAGTGAAGGCGTGAAGGTGTGCGCCGCCCGCGTGATACCGGTCACCGGTACACAGGGTCACACGACAGCGCGTTCTAATCGCGTTCAGAGAAGCGCGCGAATGAGGCTTGCGCTGACCCGGCTTCGCAATTCTCGCGATAAACTTCTCTCGCCATCGCATCCAAGCCGGGCACGGAAACCTGTTCGCGGAAAAAGCGTTTTGTTGACTGCGCGGATGCGACGGGCAGGCTGGCAAGCCGTAGCGCCAGGGCGCGCGCCTCCTCCTGTACTTTATTCGCAGGGGCTTCGACTTCAGCCAGTCCGAGCAGCAACGCATCCGACCCCGTCATGCGATTCACGCCCCACACAAGCCAGCGCGCCCGCGCGACGCCGACGCGGCGCACCAGGGCCTCGAGGCCCCAAGGCGGAAAGAAACCCAGTTCGACTTCAGGCAAACGCCAGGCAGCGTCCGAGGAAGTGACCACGGCGTCGCAGCCGATGGCAAGCATGAATCCGCCGCCCAAGGCAAAACCGTGCACCGCACAGACCACGGGTTTGTCGAGTTCCGCGAGTGCGCGCATCAACAGCGCCTTGCGCTCCGCGATATGCAGGCGCTGCGCCATCGAAGCACTGGCCATTTCCTTGACGTCGCTGCCCGCGCAGAACCCTGTGCCTTCGCCGCGAAGCAGGACTGCCCGGACGGCAGGATCGTCGCGCACTCCGGCGATCGACCTGAGCAACCGCTCCGTCGTGGCGAGGTCGAGCGCATTACGAACGCTCTCGCGCGCGAGAATGAGCTCATGAACAGGCGAGTTGTTGCGCATCGCGTGTCCAGGTCCCTGAAAGGCATTCACTCATTCATTCTTTCACTCTTCGCTCGCACGCATTCACGCCGGAGGCGGCGCAGTCTTTTTCATCGACTCGCGAGCTTCCATGGTCTTGCACAAGCGGGCTAGATTGGCAAAACGATCCTGCGGGAAGAATAGCGCCACGCGCTGAGCGATGAATCCCAGGTGACAGCTGATCGCGAGATCGGCGAGCGTCATCGAATCCCCGACCAGCCACTCGCGTTTGCCGAGAAACGCGTCGAGCGCGGCAAGCCCCGCGTCGATCTTTCCGCGCTGGCGATCGAGCCAGACCTTGCTGCGCGCGGCTTCGTCATGAAATCGGTTCTCGTAGACACTCAAGGCAACGGCGTCCATCATGCCGTCGGCGATGGCTTCCCAGCGCCTGACTTCCAG
>CBDDRM010000031.1:0-4165 GCA_965233135.1 uncultured bacterium
AATTCATCATGTCGGTACTCCTTGCTTCTCCTGCCGCAGGCCTGCTTCTGATGGCGCTGGTCGTCGCCGCCATCATCGCGCTGCACAGGCTGCGCAGACGCTCCGTCACCCAGGTGTTTTCCTCGCTGCTCATCTGGGAAAAAGTGCTGAAGCAAACCGGCAGAAACCCATCCTGGCGCTGGTGGTTGTCGCTCGCTTTGTGCCTGATGATCGGCGTGCTGCTCACGGCAGTATTGATCCTTCCCGGCATCCAGGGCTTCGCAGATACGGCAAAACGCGTATTGATCGTGATAGACAATGGCCCCTCCATGGCAGTGGCCACGCGCGACAATCAGACCCGCTGGGAGCACGCGCGGGCGGCGGCGCGCCGCGTGATCCGCGATGCGCCGGGCCCGATCATGGTGATGGACAGCATGGGCCACGCATCGCCCACGGGATTCACCGGCCGCGACGACGCACTCGCCGCGCTGGATCGGCTGAGTGTCGTGCCGGCAGGGCTCGCGGCGATTCCGCCCGTATCCGTTGACCCGGACTTGGATCTGCACATCGTAAGCGATGGCGTCGGCCGGTTTGCAATTCCAGCCGGAGCGACCATCCACTCGGTATTCGAGCCGGCGGTCAATGTCGCGGTGACACGCCTGGTCGCCCGCTCCCTGCCGGGAAGACCTTCGCAAGTGGAAGCCTTCGTGCAAATCTTCAACGCGTCCGAGAATGCCATGTCCGTGCACCTGTCCTTGCGCGGCGCAGCCCGCTATTCGCTTACCCAGACTCTGCACATGGCTGCGGGAGAACTGCTCGATGTCACATTCGACGTGTCGGACTTCGAAGGCGGAGTCCTCGCGGCGGGGGCCTTCGCGCAAGGCGATGCCTTTGCCGCCGATGACATCGCTTATACGGTGGTAGAACCGCATCGCGCGCAGCGCGTATTGCTGGTAACAACGGGCAACCAGGCAATGCGTGACGCGCTCGTTTCGCTGCCGGGCATTCGGGTCGAGACGGTCGACCCGGCGCACTACACACCCCTGCACGATGTCGACGCCTATGTCTTCGACGGATTCACGCCCGCCGAGCCTGCGCCTGCGGGTGCGTTGCTGTTCCGGCCGGAGCCGAGACACTGGATACATATGCGGCCACGGCCCTCCGACCGGGTTGCGGTGCGCGACTGGGATCGCTCCAATGCTGTATCGGCGGCCGTGGCATGGGACAAGCTGAGCATCCGCAAGGCGGTCCTGTGGTCACAGTTGGCGCCCGGCTTGGAAGCTTTGGTCAGCGCCGACAACGGCGCATTGGTGATCGTTTCCGATACCACGCCACCCTGGATCGCAACGGGTTTTCGCCCGGAGCATTCCGATTTCTCTCTGCAACCCGGATTCCCCGTATTCCTCGGCAGTGCGATTGCGCACCTTGCAGGGAAGAATGAGTTGATCACGGCGCCGCTGGGAGCGGTCCGGCTGCCCATGGCAGACGCCGGTATCGTGGATGGCCACGGCAAGCGCATCGACAGCACACAGGTCATGGGCAGTACCATTTTCGAGGCCACGCGGCCGGAAATCTATACCGCACAATCGGGCGCGAAGCGCCTGCAGGTGGCAGCGGCCGCCCTCGATCCGGCGCTTGCAGATGTCAATCGCAGCCGCTTCCGTGAGCCCGGCACCGATGATGCGCAGCGCAGCTTCACCCTGCCGCTCGAGCGCTGGGCGATGATCCTGATCGCGTGCCTGATCCTGCTGCTGATCGACTGGACGGCGTTCGCGCGCCGCATATCGCGCTGACTGCTGCGCCATGAATTTTGCCAACCCGCAGGCACTCTGGTTCCTGGCATTGCTGCCGATCCTGTGGCTGGTGGCCTTTGCCGGCCGAAAAAATCATGCTTCCAGATACCTGCTCGGCGCCACGGCGCTGCGCACACTGACCGTGGCATCGTTGGTTTTGGCCCTGGCGCAACCCCGCATGCTGGGCCATGACTCGGGGATCTCGGTGGTATACGCGATCGATATCTCGCGCAGCGTGTCGGCGGATTTCATAGCGAAGACGCAAGCGTGGATCCGCGCCACCAACGAGCGTTACGGCCCCGCGGAAACACGCGTTGTCGCGTTCGCACAGCAGGCCAGGATACTCGCGTCAGTCGATGACCTGCCTTCGATCATGGTCTCGGCGCAGCAACACGCCGATGATCCCGCGACGATCGCGCAAGGCGCCACCGACATCGAGCGTGGACTGCGCGTCGCACTGGCCGCTTTCGGACCATTTCACGAACGGCGAATCGTTCTGATCAGTGACGGCCGGCAGACACAAGGGGATCTGTGGCGCATGCTGCCCAGGCTGCAAGCCGAGAATGCGCGCGTATTCGCCATGCCGGCACCGGTTGCCACGACGAGTGACGCCTGGGTGGAGGCGATCATCGCCCCGGAAGGCGTGCGGATGCAGGAGCCGGTCGAGCTCATCGTGCGTGTGATCGCGACGGCAGCGATGCCCGCCCGGGTAACGCTGACTCTCGCCCAACGACGCATCGGCATCAGCGCCGTCAGCTTGCGCCCCGGGTCCAACGACATCGCCTTCAAGACCATGCTGCCCGTGCTCGGGATGAACTCGCTCAGCGCCTCGATTCAGGCCGATGCCGATGGTTTCGCCGACAACGACACCCGGACCGAGGACATCTGGGCGGGACCGCGCCCGCGTATCCTCTACGTCGAGGGCGTCCCGGAAAGCGCGCATTACCTTTCCAACGCATTGCGCTCGCAGCATATCGACGTGACGGTTACCGGACCCGACGAATTTGTCCGGAACCGGCCGCCAATGAGCAGTTTCGATGCGATCATCCTGAGCGACGTGTACCGGCAATCGATCGAACCCCTGGCGCACGATCTGGAGAAGTTCGTGCGTGACGGCGGCGGCGGACTGATTTTCGTGGCTGGTGAAAGCACGTTCGGAGATCAAGGCCATGCCGGAAGTCGCATCGAGCGCCTGCTGCCGGTGCGCTTCGAAGGCAAGCGCAAGCGCCTGGATCTCGATCTGGTGCTGCTCATCGACCGTTCGCACAGCATGCGCGGGCGCAAACTGGAATTAGCCAAGACCGCAGCCCTGTCAACCCTGGACATGCTGGAGCAACGACATCGGCTCGCGGTCGTGGCATTCGACGTGCGCGCGCATCCAGTGGTGCCGCTGGCGCCGGTGGGCAACAAGCGGCGCGCGGAGGACTCGATTGCTGGCATCACCGCCAGGGGGCAGACCAACATATTCGCCGCGTTTGCGCAAGCGCAAGAGATGCTGGCCGGATCGACCGCCACCACCAAGCACATCATTCTGCTCTCCGATGGCGTCACTGCGGACCTGCAGGCGAATGAAAGCGATGTGCCGGATGCGGCCCGGATCCATGCACTCATCCAGAAAGCTCGCGAGCAGGACCTGCAAGGCGAAGGAATCGCCGTGGCGCCCCCGGACGCGCCGGAACCGCTCCCCGAGATCGGAGCCATAGAGTCGCAGGTCGCCGAGCTGAACCAGGCCGATACGACCGTATCGACCATTGCAATCGGGGAAAAACCCAATCTTTCGCTGATGCGAAATATTTCCGCAGTGGGCCGCGGGCGCAGCTATGTGGCTCACCAGGATTCCGAAATTCCGGGCCTGTTCGTGAGCGAGACGCGAAAGCTGCTGGGGGAATCGATCATCGAAGAAAACTTCCGCCCGGTGGTTGCCCACACCGTCGCATCGCTCGCCGGGCTCGATTTTGCCTCCGCACCACAACTGCGCGGCTTCGTGGTGGCACGTCCCAAGGCATTTTCGGATGTGCTGCTGCAGGGACCCCGGCAACTGCCGCTGCTGGTGACCACGCGCTTTGGCCTGGGCAAGACCGCGACCTTTCTCTCGGATGCGAAGAATCGCTGGTCAAGCGATTGGATCGGTTGGCCAGGTTACGGTCAGTTCTGGACCCAGCTCGTGCGCGATGTCGCATCACGCCGCGACGGTCGCAACATGCATTTGCGTGTCACGCGGGTCGGCGCGGAAGCGTCGATCGAATTGCGGGCCCTCGACGCAGCTGCCGGCTATCGCAATGGCCTGGTACCTTCGGTTCGCGTGACGCCGCCTTCCGGCCAGCCGACCACGCTGCTATTGCGCCAGACTTCGCCCGGACACTACGCTGCCCGCATGCCGATGCAATCCGGTG
>CBDDRM010000032.1:0-3376 GCA_965233135.1 uncultured bacterium
CAACACCGGCCTGCACGAATATCGCTGGCTGGTCGAGCAGAATGTCTACGACGTGCTGCAGCCCGAAGCGATGGTCGGCGAAACCATGACGCAGATCCGAAAGGCCTGCGCGCTGGCACAGATGCATCACAAGCTGTGCGCGCCGCATCATGGCGGGGGCGGCCTGGGTTTCATCGCACACCTGCATCTGTGCGCGGCGATTCCAAATTGTCCGTACGTCGAGGTGTTCCACGACTTGCCAGGATTCAGCAGCGACGTGTTCCAGTGGTATCTGACCGAACCCGTCAAACTCGATCCGGTGGACGGCTGCATGGCGCTGCCGCAGAAACCCGGACTGGGCGTCGAGCTGGACGAAGAGAAAATCCGGCGCTATGCGAAGGCGCAATGAGTACGCCGACAATTTGCCGGGAAGCTAATGTCTTGGTTCGACCACGCGACCGAATTCCCGGCGATGCGTGATCAGATACCCGAGCAGGAGAACAAAGCACGCTAGTACGAAACACTTGTTGATGAACCAGTTCGTGCGCCAGATATCCCATTGCGGTGCCGAGAGGAAGAGCACGAACTTGGTCACCACGATGATGATTTCCACCACCGACACGGTTAGCGCCAGACTGAACGTGTAACGCGGCCGGGCAATCAACGCCCAGCCCAGCCACAAGTGCGCCACCCACCAGAAATCCCACATTACATGCGTCAGCAGCGGCTCGCCCGCATGCAGCGCATACGCCATCGGAAAGGCGTACTTGATCACCAGGGTCCAGGCAGCGAGCAGGAACAGGAAGTGGGCAAGGAAGCGAGGCATGCTTAAAGGCCGTGACGATCGTGACGGCGTGACGGTCGTGACGGCGGTGATGATCGGGTAGTGCGGGGCGAGTACGGCATTATTGTACGGTAGCTATCCCAATTTACTGAGGTCGTGTCACAGACGTGCACGACCGTCACGCCGTCACGACCGTCACGTCGTCACGTTCGTCACGGCCCTTCTATCCCAACCGCCGCGCCGCGTCGCGCGTGTACTCTGCAATCGGGATGCCATGGCTGCAGGCCTTCAGGCAGGGCTGCGCAATGCAGTTCAGGCAAACGTCGGCGGGTTGGCCGAGTGCGGCGTACTCGGTGCGCGCAAGCACCTGGTCGCCGTAGTCGACCGCGTACATGCGCGTGCGCAACACTTCCGGTATGTCCACCTGCTGCGGACAACTGCCTGCGCAGTCGTTGCATGCGGACTGACAGTAGCGTCCGGCCTGCAGCAGCGCGTAGCGGTCGAGCAACTCCAGGTCGTTGCTGCTGATCCTGGCGCTGCCGGAGGCCGCCACGTACTCGTCGATCTCCGCCGTCGTATTCATCGACACCACCAGGGCATCGACATGCGCCGACGCCAGCACCCAGCGAAAAGCGGCCTGGGAAAATGTCGAACCGGGGCGCTCGTGGGGACGCATGTCGTTCAGGCGCGCACCCATCAGCGTTTTCATGGCGATCACGCCGACGTCCTTGTTGGCGGCCTTTTCCAGCACGCGCGGCAAATCCGGCTGAATCGCGGACCAGTGGAACGTGTGGCGCAAGCGCTCGAAGAAGGTGGGATCCTGGGCGTAGTTGTATGCCACCAGGATCACGTCGACGAGATCGTTGTCGATGGCGTAATCCAGACACGCCGTCAACTGGCTGCCATGGCCGGACATGCCGCGAAAGCGGATCTTTCCCTGGCGCTTCGCGAGCTCGGTGAACTCTGCCCATTCCGCGTTACGCATGCGCGCCACATCGTTGACCGAGTGCTTGAAGTAAACATCCACGCGATCGGTCCGCAGGCGCTGGAGACTCCCCTCCAGGGATTTCATCATCCCGGCGCGCGTATCGCCCTCGCCGGCCTTGGTCTTGCTGGCGATCAGGACTTCGTTGCGACGGCCCTTCAGCGCCTCGCCGATGGCCTCTTCCGAATTGCCCCAGCGGTAGCTCTCGGCAGTGTCGAAGTAATTGATGCCGCGTGACAGGGCGTGGCGCACCAGCGCCGGGTCGGACAGGCTCGACGAGCCGAAAGAAATGTCCGAAATCTTCAGCCCGGTGCGTCCCAGGCGCGCGTAGCGGCGAATACCGGCATCGGTTTGTGCGTGTGCCGGGATCGCGGCAAGCCCGAGCGCGCTCCCGGCGCCCAGTCGCAGAAAATCACGTCGATCGATCAATCGGTGTGCCTCCTGAATAAGACCTTAACGCAACTGTTCGCGCGAGACCAGTAACAAGCGGTGACACGAGCGGCACACGTACCTCGATAATATGCAAGACTGCTAAACGCAAGCCGATCAGCCGTATGGTTCGGCCCCGGCGCGAAACGCGATGCAAACAAGAATCCGGCGCTTCGCGCCGCCTGCGCTAAAGGAGCAGCGATGAACCCGGCCTCGCACCAGTCCCCGGCCCTGGCCAACCCCTACGCGTATGATCCGGCGGCGATCGAGGAACCTCCGCGCAGTTTCCTGGGCGCACTGCGCCGCATCGGGCCGGGCATGCTGCTGACGGCGGCCATCGTGGGTACCGGAGAGTTGATCGCCACCACACGTCTGGGCGCGGATGTCGGCTTCGTGATGCTGTGGGCCATCATCGGCAGTTGCCTCATCAAGACCATCGTGCAGGCCGTATGGGGACGCTACACGATCGCCACCGGCGAAACCGGGCTCGCGGCGATGAATCATTTTCCGGGCCCGCGGCTGCGCGGCGTGAACTGGGTCGTCTGGGGCTGGGCCGCCATGACGCTGCTGTCCATCTCACTCATCGGCGCCATGTATGCCGGTTCGGCGCAAGTCGTCGCGAGCGTGGCGCCGGCAATTCCGATCGGCGGCTGGGTGGTCGTGCTTGCCGGGCTCACCTTGCTTGCGCTGCTTGGGGGCAGTTACCGGCGCATCGAATTCATGACCGTATGGATGGTCGCCATTTTCACCTTGATGACGGTGTTTGCGGCGGCGGTGCTGACCGGCCACCCTGAGTACTTCTCCTGGGGCGCGGTTGCCGAGGGTCTGAAATTCGACTTGCCGGAAGAAGGCATCGTCATTGCCATCGCCGTGTTCGGCATTACCGGCGTGAACTCCGGGGAATTGTTCGCTTATCCGTACTGGTGCGTGGAGAAAGGCTATGCGCGCTTTACCGGTCCGCGCGAAGACACCGAAGCCTGGCGCCGGCGCGCCAAAGGCTGGATTCGCGTCATGCACTTCGATATTCTCGTTTCGATGCTGGTCTATACGCTGGCTACCGTCGCGTTCTATTTTCTGGGCGCAGGCATATTGCATACGCTGGGCCAGGTGCCCGAGGGCAACGAGACGATACGGGTGTTGTCGGCGATGTACAGCGAAACCATGGGAACCTTCGGACTGTACCTGTTTTACGTCGGCGC
>CBDDRM010000033.1:0-6528 GCA_965233135.1 uncultured bacterium
TGGCCTTCGACGAACTGGGCCACGTGCTCCGGTGTAACGGCCTCGCCGTCGGCGCGCAGGCTCTCGAGCCCCCACGAAAAAGCGATGCTGCCGCTCGGGAAAAAGCTGTCGGCATACTGCAAAGACCCCAAGAAATTGTGCAACTCAGGCATTGCCGATCTGCCTCACCCTGGCGTTCTCGATGAACGGGCGCAAACGTTCCAGATAAGTTTCCAGCGGCCCCTGCAAGGCGATGCGCAGCCATGCGCCTTCGAAGCGCACGGCCCAATGCATGTTGCCCGCGAAATACCCCAGTTCGAGTGCCGCGGCCATATCGCTCGGCGCCAACGTCAGCCACTCGGTTTCGTGCATGCGCACGACCACCGCCCGTTCGTCCGTGAGCATCAGCACGGCGCCGTTGAACAAGTGCTGGGAACGATCCAGCACGATCGCGCATTCCGTTCCGGTGTCCGTGGAGGCGCGCATTCGATGGCGCTGGGTGTCCGCGCTCGACAGTGACAGGTATTCGACTTTTCCGTGATGCTCCAGGTGATGCAGGCGCTCGGCAATGAGCGGATCCGTTGCCGCGCCGATGATGTGGTCTATTTTCAGCATGACATTTGACGGTGAGCCGGACTGCGCAGACACGCAGCCCGGCTTGTTTGCCAGCCCTTAGCGGTGGGCCGGTTCTTTTTTGTTGGGAATGCCCGGTATCGGCGCCTCATCCGTGCCGACGGTGGTGCGGGTAATCGCTTCGACCATCTCGCGCGTTGCGTCCGGATCCGTAATCCACTTCTTGTAGAAGTCGTACGGGCAGGCCGCCACACCCTTGTCGCCTTCGTGCGAATTGATCAGACCCGTGTACCCGCGGTGCAGAAGTTTGAACAGATGGTTCTCGGATTGCATGTTCTTGCGCGCATCGCGGATCAGCCCTTTCGACAGCGCCGCGTACTGGATGCCGTAATCCTCCTCGCCGCATTCGCCAAGTGTGCGGCCGTCGAATCCGATGATCGCGGAATGTCCGAAGTACGAGTACACACCGTCAAAGCCGGCCGCGTTGGCCACCGCGACGTACACATTGTTGGCCCATGCCATGGCCTTGGCCATGATCACCTGCTGATCCTTGGCCGGATACATATACCCCTGGCAGCGCACGATGAGCTCGGCGCCCTTCATGGCGCAATCGCGCCAGATCTCCGGATAATTGCCGTCGTCGCAGATGATCAGCGACACCTTCAGGCCTTTCGGGCCCTCGGACACATAGGTGCAGTTACCCGGATACCAGCCCTCGATCGGCACCCAGGGCATGATCTTGCGATATTTCTGCACGATCTCGCCCTTGTCGTTCATCAGGATCAGCGTGTTGTAGGGTGCCTTGTTCGGGTGCTCCTCGTGCCGCTCGCCGGTCAGCGAGAACACGCCCCAAACCTTGGCTTCGCGGCAGGCTGCCGCGAAGATGTCGGTTTCTTCACCCGGGCAGCTCGAGGCGGTATCGTACATTTCCTTGCTGTCATACATGATCCCGTGGGTGCTGTACTCGGGAAAGATCACGAGGTCCATGCCCGGCAGGCCGACTTTCATGCCCTTGATCATTTCGCCGATCTTCTTCGCGTTCTCCAGCACTTCTTTTTTGGTGTGCAGCCGCGGCATCTTGTAATTGACGACTGCGACGCCGACTGTGTCCTTGCTGCTAGAAATATCACCGTGCATCATGATTGCAATCTCCTATTGATCGTTTGAACGTAAAACCGTCAACGCAGTCGGACTGCGCACTTTTTCGCGGGTTCGATCCCGTCTTTATTTCAACTCCATAACTTCTGAAAAACCCCGCATGCCCTCACACCGTCAAAAACGCGTGAATCCTGGCGGTGTCGACCTGATCCCGTGTCGCCTCGTACACGAACTCTCCTCTCTCGATGATGAGGAACCGATCGGCAATCTCCAGGGTAAACGACAGTACCTGTTCTGAAACCACCAGCGCGAAATTGCGCTCGGCTTTCAATTTGTTCAGCGTTCGGGCGATGTCCTTGATGATCGACGGCTGGATGCCTTCCGTGGGTTCGTCGAGAATAAGCAGCTTGGGATTGCTCACAAGCGCGCGCGAAATCGCAAGCTGCTGCTGTTGCCCGCCCGAAAGGTTGCCGCCCTTGCGCTGGCGCATCTCATGCAAAACCGGAAAGGTTTCATAGACGAACTGCGGTACCGTTTTCTCCCTGAGATTCTCCATGCCCGCCAGAATGTTCTCCTCGACTGTCAGATACGGAAAGATCATGCGGCCCTGCGGTACATACCCCATCCCGGCGGCCACGCGCTGGTAGGTTTTCTTGCCCAGCAGGGAGACGCCGTCCAATGTGACTTGCCCGCTTCGCGCCGGCAGCACCCCGATAAGCGATTTCAACAAGGTGGTCTTGCCCATGCCATTGCGCCCCATGATCGCAAGGGTCTGCTTGTCGCCCACGCCAAAGCGCGCGTTGCGAATCACGTGGCTGTCGCCGTAGTACACGTTGAGGTTCTGTACTTCTAGCATTGCGTGCTGGTCGTTTGTAGTGGCTGACTCGTCTGAACGTTGTAGGTGCCGAGTGACTCAGTGGCCAAGGTAGACGTCGATGACGCGTTCGTCTTTCTGGATCTCGTCCATCGATCCTTCCGCAAGCAGGCGCCCTTGATGCAGCACCGTCACCTTGTGCGCGATCATCTTGACGAAGGCCATATCGTGTTCGATGACCATGAGGCATCGGCCGGGAGCAATGCGCTTGAGCAACTCGGCGGTCTGTTCGCGTTCCCGCGGGCTCATCCCTGCAACCGGTTCGTCGAGCAGCATCAGTTCCGGTTCCTGCATGAGCAACATGCCGATCTCGAGCCACTGTTTCTGGCCGTGCGAAAGCAGGCCGGCCTTTGCATCGAGGTAATCGCCGAGGTAGACCTGGTTCGCCACATCTTCGATGCGTGCGCGCAGTTGCGCCGTGCGCCGGAAAAACAGCGATCCGATGACGCCGCGCTGTTCCGGATACGAAATCTCCAGATTCTCGAGCACCGTGAGATCCTCGTAGACCGACGGGTTCTGGAATTTGCGGCCTACCCCGGCCCGCGTGATCTCGTATTCCCCCATGCGGTTCAATTCAAGGTCCTTGAATACGATCGAGCCACGCGTAGGTTTTGTTTTTCCGCACACCATGTCGAGCAGGGTGGTTTTGCCGGCGCCGTTGGGCCCGATGACACAGCGCAGTTCGTCACGCCCGACCACGAGCGTGAGATCATCGACCGCCTTGAAGCCGTCAAAGGACACGGTCAGGTCGCGCACGGAGAGTATCGTCGCGCTCATCCTGCGCTTGCCTTGCCGTCCGCCGTCACCACGCCACCGGGTGAAGTTTTCGTACTAGTGTCCGCGGGAACCCGCATAGCAGGACTGCCATTTTTGGTGTTGAAACGCGCGAACAGCCCGGCCAGGCCGGACGGAAGAAACATGGTGATCACGATGAACAGGCCACCGATGAAAAACAGCCAGGCCGTAGGGAAATTCTCCGAGATGATGGATTTGGACCACCCGACGAGCAAGGCCCCGTAGACCGCGCCGATGATGGACATGCGCCCGCCCACGGCGACGTAAATCACGAGTTCGATGGATGCCACAGCACCGACCAGCGTAGGCGTGATCAGGCCCACCTGCACCGAATACAGCGCTCCGCCAATCGAGGCGAACAAGGCGCCGACGGTAAATATGAAGGCCTTGAACAACGCGGTGTCGTACCCCGAGAATCGAACCCGGTCTTCGCGATCGCGGATCGCAATCAGGATTTTGCCGACGCGGCTCCTGACGACAATCGTGGCAAGGGCCATCACGGCAAACAGAAACAGCACCTGCACGAAATACAGGACCCTTTTTCCCTCTTCGGAAATGATGCTCATGCCGGCCAGCGTCCTGAAATCGGTAATGCCATTGGCCCCGCCGGTATAGCCCTGCTGGCCCACCAGCAATACCGTCATGGTCAGCGCCAGGGCCAGGGTGATAATGGCGAAATAGACGCCGCTTACGCGTTTGCGGAACACCGCGTAAGACAGCACGAAGGCGAGAACGCTCGGCAAAATGAGGATGGAGAGCACGGTGACGGTCAGGCTGTGGTAGGGCTCCCACCACCACGGCAGCACTTCGGTGCTGCTCCAGATCATGAAGTCGGGCAACTCCGGCGCGGAAGCTTCCAGTTTCAGGAACATGGCCATCAGATAGCCGCCGAGGCCGAAAAATATTCCCTGACCGAGACTCAGGATTCCGGCGTAGCCCCACAACAGCACGATGCCCACTCCGACGACGGCGAACACGAGATACTTGCTTACAAGATTCAACCGGAATGGATCGAGGACGTTCGGCAGCACCGCCAGCAGCAGAATCGCCAGAACGATGAAACTCAACACTCCGAATCTGTTCCCCATGCGCAACATCGTTATTGCCTGACTTTCGTCGAGAACAACCCGTTGGGCCTGAAATACAGCACGGCGACAACGAGCAACAGTATGGTGACTTTGGCCATGGAGCCGCTAAGTATGTATTCCAGCGTCGTCTGAGTCTGGGAAATGACCAGCGCGGACAGAAACGTCCCGAGCAATGTCTGGACGCCGCCGAATACCACAACAATGAAGGAATCGACGATATAGAGCTGGCCGGTCAGTGGATTGGTCGACCCGACCATCGTAAAAACGCTTCCGGCGATTCCTGCCAGGCCCGATCCGACGGCGAATGTCGCTGCATCCACTCGGTCGGTATTGATGCCGGCTGCCCCGCTCATGGTCCTGTTCTGGGTCACGGCCCGGGTTTTTAGCCCCCACCGGGTCTTGTATAACGCCAGATAAAGCAGCGCGGCAACGATGATCGTCAGGCCCACGATGAAGAGGCGATTCAGAGGCAACTGGATTCCGGTTACAGGCTCCCATGCGCCTTCGAGCCAGCTTGTCATGGGCACGCTGACTTCCTGCGCGCCAAACACCGAACGATAAGTCTGCTGGAGCACGAGACTCAGGCCCCAGGTCGCCAACATGGTGTCAAGCGGCCGGTTGTAGAGAAAACGGATGAATCCGCGTTCGAGTATCCAGCCGAAAGCGAAGGTAACCAGAAACGAAAACGCAATGGCGAAGAAAAGGTACACGCCCATCATGGACGGCATGAACTTTCCGAAAACATACGCCGTCATGTAGGTGACGTACGCACCCAACGCCATCAACTCGCCATGCGCCATGTTGATGACACCCATGAGGCCGAAGATGATCGCCAGTCCAAGGGACATCAGCACCAGAATGGTGAAAAGGCTGATGCCGCTGAAAACCTGCATCACTGCGATGTCGAGGCTCATGGTTGCTCAGTCGAACGAGAATGTCGAAGTCGATTGGCTTGGCGCGACGGCGCACGGAAAAGGCTTACTGTTACCATGTCCCGTCGCGCGCAAGCTCGTGCACCCGGAGTATGACGCCCCGCTTTTAGAGCTTCGGGAACGGATTCGGCTCGATCAACCCCGACTCATGCACGATGTCGAACTGGCCATCCGCGCGCGCACGTCCGATGCGGGCATGTTTCCACGTATGGTGATTCGACGCATGCAGCTTGATATCGCCTTCGGGGGCCGCCAACGGCAGATTGGACGAGGCCGCGACCACTTTCTGCACATCGAAGCTCTTGGCCTTCTCCACCGCAAGCTTCCAGAAATACACCGCCGTGTAGCCGCATTCCATCGGATCGCCGACGACCCGATCCTGTCCGTACTTTGCCTTGATTGCCTTGACGAACTTCTCGTTTGCCGGATTCTTCTGGCTCTGAAAATAACCCATGCACGCGTAATACCCCACGGCGTTCTCCTTGCCGATGCCGTCGATCTCGTTCTCCGAAACCACGGTCGATAGCAGCGTCTGCTTGTCGCCCGAGAGACCTGCGGCTTTCAGTTGCTTGAAGAACGCGACGTTGCTGCCCCCGACGACGGTGCTGTAGATGCAGTCCGGTTTGGCCGCCTTGATTTTGTTGATGATGGAAGAAAACTCGGTATGCCCCAGCGGGGCGTACTCCTCGCCGAGCGTCTTGCCGCCGACGCGCGTGATCGTCGGCTTCGCGATCTTGTTGCAGGTGCGCGGATAGATGTAATCGGAGCCGACCAGAAAGAACGTTTTGCCCTTGTTCTTTGCAAGCCACTCGACCGCGGCAATCACGGACTGCGTGGCTTCCTGCGCCGTGTAGATGACGTTCTTCGATTGCTCCTGGCCTTCGTAATAGGTCGGATAATAGAGCAGCCCGTTATTCTGTTCGAATACGGGCAACACGGCCTTGCGGGAAGCGGAGGTGTAGCAACCGAAGACGGCCGCGACCTTGTCTTTCTGGATGAGCTTGCGCGCCTTCTCGGCGAATGTCGGCCAGTCGCTCGCGCCATCCTCCAGAATCGGCTGGATCTTGCGCCCCATCACGCCGCCCGCCGCGTTGATTTCGTCGATGGCCATTTTCTCGGCATCGACGATTGCCGCTTCGGCGATCGCGATTGTGCCGCTCAGCGAATGCAGGATGCCGACCTTGATCGG
>CBDDRM010000034.1:0-4240 GCA_965233135.1 uncultured bacterium
GCTTTTGCCGCACAAGCTTGTGCGGTCTCGAAGGACCTCGGCTTCGACCCCAAGAAAGTCAATCCCAATGGCGGAGCGGTAGCCCTGGGTCATCCGGTCGGCGCCACCGGCGCGATCATCACGGTCAAAGCGTTGTACGAACTCGAGCGCATCAAAGGCAAGTACGCGCTCGTGACCATGTGCATCGGCGGCGGACAAGGCATTGCCGCGATTTACGAACGGCTGTAGTGCCTAGGGGCGAGGGACGAGGGGCGAGCGACGAGAGAAATTCTCTCAGAACTTGCTCGCCACTCTTCCCTCATCCCCCACCCCTCGTTCAGGCCCAGCGCGCAACGCCTGCAACTCCGCCAGGCACAGATGAATGAACGCCAGGGCGGCGAATATCGGCGCCACGAGATTGAGCGGGGGCATGAAGAAAACGGCACCGGTGAGCACGCCCATCAGCATCAGCCGGCCGTGTGCGCGATCGAAGATCAGCCTCATTTCCCGCGCATCCGCGTGCTCCGACAGCGCATCGTAGCGGAACAACCTCTGATTCAGATAAGCCGACAACAGGAGCGGCAAGGGTGCTGCCACGGGTCCCAGCAACCAGAGGGGCAGCGTCACAATCCATAGAACGACAAACACGCTGATCGACACCACGGCATTCCAGATGCTGCCCAGCAGGGTGCCCCCACGGCGCTGTTCGAGTTGCGGATAGTCAGCGCGCGCAATACGCCGGACGAGCGCGGGCATGGCAAACACCATCACGAGCAATACGGCCGTCAGGATGATGACGTGCGCTATCGCAATCATGATGAGCACACCAGCGATCCAGGAGGCGATCTTGAGCAGATCCAGGCGCACGGTCCATCGCGCGCCGGCCGCATCGACCAGCGCGCGCTCGATGACGTCTCTCCAGGTGTCCCAATATGCCCAGGTAACGCTCAGCCAGATCCCCAGCGCGATCACCATGGGCACCAGTAGAAAGGCCAGAATGGTGGGGTGCACAAGGGATTTTACGGCGGCCAAAGCGGCTCGAAGAACTACAGTCATGACAGGTCGAGGGATTGGGGATAAGTTAATTAACTTATTGTTTTGTCAATAATGTGGACACAATGTAAGCGCCAGTTATGGCAAATGCATTCTTTTTCTTGACAACATGGAGAAGCCCTATAGAATGGCGGGGTTTTTTGCATTGCAACAAACGTAGTTTGTTTTCACCCCTGAGCCGCACATTCTTCGATCCGCCACCTTCATAGGAGCCTTTATATGTACAACGTACCTGAGCAGTTCCTGGCCACAAACAAAGAATCCCTGGACACGTTCGTCGAGTTCGCCGGTATCGCCGCCGCAGGCGCGGAGAAACTGCTGGACGTGCAAGTCAAGATCGCGAAAGCCGTCTTCGCGGATTCCGTCAAGCATGCGAAGTCCGTCGTCTCTGCCAAAGACGTGCAGGAACTGACTGAAATCCAGACGTCGAGCGTTCAGCCGTCCGCCGAAAAAGCTGCCGCTTATGGCCGCAGCATTTACTCAGTGGTCGCTGAGACCCAGACCGAACTGAGCAAGTTCTTCGAAGAGCGCTTCGCCGAGGCCAACAAGAACCTGACGACAGCCCTCGACAAGGCCGTCAAGAGTGCCCCCGCCGGCTCCGACGTCGCCGTCGCCGCAGTGAAGACCGCACTGGCCACCGCTAATCAGGCTTACGATGCATTCAGCAAAGCCACCAAGCAAGTCGCAGAAGCAACGGAAGCCACCATCAGCGCCGCGACCCCTGCTCCCAAAAAGAAGGCTGCCTAAGCGCCCTCGACAGATCGAACTTGAAGGCCCGCGGATTTCCGCGGGCCTTTGTTTTGCATCCGTCGTCCCGAATCGCGTTTAATCTGCTTTTCGCCACTTCACACCACGGCTCATGCACCTGACCCATCGAAATACATGGAAAGCGCTACAGTCGCATGCCCGCGATATGGCCGGTGCGCGCATTCTCGACCTGTTTGCGAAAGACGCACATCGGGCCGAGGGATTTTCCCTGCAGGCCTGCAATATCCTGTTCGACTATTCGAAGAATCCCGTTTCAGCGGACACCCGCCGCCTATTGGTGGATCTCGCCGAGGATGCGAGCGTGCCTGCCCAGATCGCGGCCATGTTCGAAGGCCGGCGCATCAATGTCACCGAAAAACGCGCGGTACTGCATACGGCATTGCGCAATCGCTCGGGAAAACCGGTCCGGGTCGAAGGCAAGGACGTCATGCCGGGCATCGTCGCCGTTCTCGATCGCATGCGTGTCATGACCAACCGTGTTCGCGCCGGAGAGTTGCGCGGCGTGTCGGGCCGGCCCTTCACGGACGTTGTAAACATTGGCATCGGCGGCTCGGATCTAGGTCCACTGATGGTGACCACGGCGCTGCGTCCCTTCACCTCGGACGGGCCGCGAACGCATTTCGTCTCCAATATCGACGGCGCGCATCTCGCCGCGACGCTCGCCCGGCTGGATCCGGAGACGACTTTGTTCATCGTATCTTCCAAAACCTTTACGACTCAGGAGACTTTGACGAACGCGCGGTCCGCGAGAGAGTGGCTGCTTACTAGCCTGGCCTCCGCGGGACCGGCTTCCGCGGTGGTCGCGCATCATTTCGCGGCCGTTTCCACCAACCTGGAAGCGACCGGCGCGTTCGGCATCGCCCCGGAGCACGTGTTCGGCTTCTGGGATTGGGTGGGCGGGCGTTACTCGTTGTGGTCCGCTATCGGTTTGCCCATAGCCCTTGCCATCGGATTCGAGGGCTTCGAGGCACTGCTGGATGGCGCTTTCGGGATGGACGAGCATTTCCGCTCCGCACCGCTGGAGCGCAACCTTCCTGCCATGGCTGCGCTGATCGGCGTCTGGCATATCGACTTTCTGGGCCACCCCGCGCACGCGGTTTTGCCCTACGCGCAGGATTTGCTGTATTTCCCTGCATTCCTGCAGCAACTCGACATGGAGAGCAATGGCAAGAGCGTCGATCGATCGGGAGAGAGCACCAATTATCCGACCGGCCCCGTTATCTGGGGCGCGCCGGGCACCAACGGCCAACACGCGTTTTTCCAGCATCTGCACCAGGGCACGCAGATTACTCCGGCAGATTTTATCGTCGCGGCCAATAGCGTCGACGGCATGCCCGGCCATCATGACATCCTGCTGGCAAACTGCATTGCGCAGACAGAAGCCCTGTTGCGCGGCAAGGGTGCGGAGGAAGTCCGCGCGGAGCTGGAGGAGCGGGGCATGCACGGCGAAGAGCTGGAGCGTCTGGCGCCGCATCGCGTTTTTCCCGGCAACCGTCCGAGCAATACCATCGTCCTGCGCGAGCTCGACGCGCGCTCGCTGGGAGCGCTGATCGCACTCTACGAGCACAAAGTATTCGTGCAAGGCGCGATCTGGAACGTGAATTCATTCGATCAGTGGGGCGTGGAACTGGGCAAGCAACTCGCCGGGGGCGTGCTCGAGGACTTACAGGCAGGTCATGCCTCCAGGATGCACGACGCATCGACCGCGCGCCTGATCGAATATGTGCTCAAGAACCGGCGATCGTAACGGCGCGCCCGCGCTGGCAGAAAAAATCGGCGCCCCGCGCCGCCATTGTCAATCGCTTGCTTTGATTTTGCCTGGTACTTCACGTCGCGCTCTCACGGCGCTGCGAGATTGAGAAACTTCTCCCGGTAGTACTTCAGCTCCTCGATTGATTCGTGAATGTCCGCGAGCGCCTGATGCTTCCCGTGCTTGGCGAAGCCGGCCATGATTCCCGGCTTCCAGCGCTTCGCAAGCTCCTTCAAGGTTGAGACGTCGAGATTGCGGTAATGAAAATAAGCCTCGAGCCGGGGCATATGCCGGGCGAGAAAACGCCGGTCCTGACAGATGGAGTTGCCGCACATCGGCGAGGTATTCGCCGGAACGTACTCCCCCAGGAACGTTATCAGTTCCGTTTCGACATCCACCTCATCCTGGCTTGCCGCTTTTGACCGATCGATCAATCCCGATTTCTTGTGCGTCGACTTGTTCCACGTATCCATGCGTTCGAATACGTCGTCGGGCTGACGCACGACTTTGACAGGACCTTCGGCTACGACGTTCAATTGGCCGTCCGTGATGACGATCGCCACCTCGAGGATGCGATCATTGTCTGGGTGCAGACCGCTCATTTCCATATCGATCCAGATCAGGTTGCCGGAATCCTGTGCCATAATCTTTGCTTGGGTTGTCCTAGAATTTTTCCGGCCTCATTTTGTC
>CBDDRM010000035.1:0-4165 GCA_965233135.1 uncultured bacterium
GAACGGCGACACCTGGAGCGACTTCGGCGGAATAGAACCGGGCGCTGATCGGGGCACTTGGAGGCAATCCGGCGGAACCGGTGTCTTTGCCGGCAAGAACAATTCAGGTACGTGGCAGGCCGTGGTGGATGACGGCAAGACCACCACGGGAATCTGGAGCGGGAACTGCAATTAGCGACACGTAGGGTCCGAGGGACCCTGCCCGCGCTTCGTCAGGTGAGTGAAGACTATACCTAAGCAAAGGATGACTCCTGCCGTCTTCGCGACAGTCCGATTAAGCGAGATTGAAGGACGTTGTCCATGGCATCAATGCTGCATTTTTCCAAGAGAATCCTCGAAACGCCCTCCGAACAAGAGGATTACCGCAAGTGGAGGCTGGAGCTTGCCCGCGGCCGCCTGCGCATCGCGTTCTGGCTCGCCATTCTGGGAAATCCCACTTATATTGCCCTCGACTACCTGCTATACCCTTCACAAGCCACCCACTTTCTAATGCTTCGTGGCGTGGTCGAACTTGTAGAAATTGCAGGCCTTCTGTTCACCTACGCGAAGCCGACCGAAAACCGCCAATTCGCACAGCTTCTGATATTCGTGTGGGGCATATGCTTTCCCGTTGTGCACATGACTACGGATATCGGAGGATTCCGCTCAACGTATTACGCGGGACTGACGCTGCTGATCTTTGGTGCTGCCGTGCTCGTTCCGCTTCGCTGGCGCCACCACGTACTGTCGCAAGGTGGCGTTCTGTTCTATTACTACGCGATTAATATCCTCGCAGGAGCTAACAAGGCCGACCTCGGACCGGCCATAGAGAACACTTACTTTATCGTGTGGACCTGCATCCTCAGCACCGTTTCCGTGATTTTTTACGAACGTTTGCTGCGGGGCGAGTTTCACACGCGAAGCCAACTGGAGGCCTCCAATTTCAAGCTTCTCGAACTGGATCGCCTGAAGACACAGTTCTTCGCCAATATCAGCCATGAATTGCGTTCTCCATTGACACTTATCATCGGCGCGTTTCGAAATCTGCTGAACAGCGGACTTGCTGTTGAGTCACTCGCCCTGATACGCGCCGGATTGCGCAACTCGGTAAATCTGCTGTATCTCATCAACGAACTTCTCGATCTGGCCCGTTTCGAAAGCGGTCGCATGCAGGCTGAGATGCGTCCCCTCGATATTGCGTCGTTAGTCCGGCAGATCGGGGCCAATTTTGAGCACAGCGTACGGCAGCGCATTCATCTGCACGGCGTTGCGGAGGTGCAAGGCGTGCGCGGGGATCGCAAGCTCCTCAAGAAGGTGATCTACAACCTGCTCGCCAATGCCATCAAGTTCAGCGATACCACCTCCGGAGAAGTGTGGGTTCGTGTGCGTAAGTCGGACGATTCCGTGGTCATGGAAGTTGAGGACAACGGCATCGGTATTGCGCAGGAAAACCTGGCTCGGATATTCAACCGCTTTACCCAGGTAGAGGGCAGCGCAACCCGGCGCTACGAAGGCAGTGGAATCGGACTGGCGCTTGCCAAGGAGATTATCACTCAACACGGCGGCTCGATCAGTGTCGAAAGCACTTTTGGAGAAGGTTCCACTTTTTCCGTAACGCTGCCCCGCTGCGATCTTCCGCCACAAGAACTGGAAAACGAAGAGGAAGACAACCTGTTTCCCGCTCCCCCTGCGAGAGCGACGGAGGAAGCGCGTGAGGAGCATGCCTTGTCGCAAACGGGCGCCCTCATTCTGGTCGCAGATGACAACCAGGACATGAGGCAGTACCTGCGACGCATTCTGCAGCCGCATTTCCGTGTACTGCTTGCATGCAATGGCAGCGAGGCGCTGGAGCTGGCAAGAGAACACAATCCGGAGTTGGTCCTCACGGACATCATGATGCCAGGCGCAAGCGGCTTCGATCTGCTTGCGAACCTGAAAAAGGAAGCGACATTGTGCCAAGTGCCGGTAGTATTCATAAGCGCACTGTCCGCCTCGGAATCCAGGATTGCCGCATTGGAAACCGGCGTGGACGATATCATTGCAAAGCCTTTCGATGAATTGGAGCTCGTAGTCCGGCTGCGGAATGTTCTTGTCGCGCGGCGGCAGCAGCGGCAGGTGACTCAGCTGCGCCTGGAAAGACTGCGCCGCTTCCTGCCGAGCGCCGTTGCGACAGCGCTCATCGAGCAGGGATCCGATGACGTATTGCGCAGTCATCGGGCTGAAGTGACCGTCGTGTTTTTCGACCTTCGTGGATTCACCGCGTTTTCAGAGGAGGCGGAGCCTGAGGATCTTATGGAGATGCTCGGAGACTATCAAACCCGCATTGGCGCGCTGGTAGATCAATACGGAGGGACGTTAGAGCACTTCAGCGGTGACGCAATAATGGTGTTCTTCAACGATCCTATTCCCGTGCCCGACCATATGCACCGCGCCATACGCATGGCGGTCGCTGCGCGCGCCGCTCTACCAGCCTTCGAGGAGAGATGGCGCAAGCGTGGGTTCAAGCTTGGTGTTGGCGTTGGTGCGGCTATTGGCTATGCGACGATGGGCATGATTGGCTACGAGCGACGCCAGGATTACGCGGCAATCGGCCCGGTTACCATCCTGGCGGCCAGGCTGTGCGAGCAGGCGGAATCGGGACAAATCCTGATATCGGAGCGGCTTGCCAACATCATAGGGAAGAGGGCCACGCTTACTCCGATGCAAGGCCTACAATTGCACGGCATCCGCGCTCCAGTAAACGCCTACAACGTTGTAGAACTGCAAACAGACAATGCCGATGATGAGGCGGACAATCATAGCGTGACCGCCTTGAAAGGTGGGCGTCTAGAACGCTCGCCAGAGGAGTGACAGTCCGCTCATGACCAGTAACACGCTGACGAAACGTCCTACCTGCCGTTGGGTCAGTTTCGTATGCAGACGGTGGCCGATCGCGAGGCCGACCGGCATCGCGGGCACCAGCAAAAGGAAGGCCCACCATACCTCGGCCTGCAACAGCAATCCGGAGATCAGGTAGACCGCTACGCGCAGGCCGGTGCTGAAGGAGAAAATTGCCGACAATGTGGCGCGCATGCGCCCCGAATCGTGGATCCGGGCGGCCATGTAAGTCGCATAAATCGGCCCGCCCACGCCGAACAGGCCGCCGAGCAACCCGCCGGTGAGGCCGGTAGGAATGCCCCACCAGTGCGATACCGGTGTGGTCGAAGGCCTGGTGAACAGCCGATAGACGCCGTAAGCCGTTACCAGGAAGCCCAGGGTCAACAGCGCCGCCTGTTTGGGCAAAGTCGCCAGCAACGTCACGCCCGCAAGAATGCCGACGACGACGGCCGGGATGATGTATTTCAACTCGGAGACGTCGACCTGCTCGCGGAATCGCAACCCATTGGATGCCGTCGCCAGAAAATCCACCATGACGACCAGCGGCACCACGGATTGCAGCGGCAGGAAGTGCACCAACAGAGGAATGGTGACCAGCGCCGAACCGAAGCCGGAGATGCCGAGAATGACGTAGGCGAGCAACCCGATCAGCGGGACGGCAATCAGGGTTTCTAACGGAAAGGGCATGGCGGTTCGCGGATGAAGGCGCGAAGTCTAGCACCCCGCACCTTTATAATGCCGCGTCCGGAAACTGGCGGGGAGCGTGGCGATGCTGCAACAAGGAGTGGTGGTGATCGGCGGGGGCACCATGGGCGCCGATATCGCGGCGATCTTTGCTGCCGCCGGCATGCGCGTGGCGATCGTGCAGCGGCCGGGGAAAACCCGCGATACGCTGGCGGCGCGGGTTGCCAAGTCGGTCGCGGAACTGGGCGGCCAACCGCCGGATATTCTGCTGCATGACGCACTGCGCGACGTGGCGTGGCAGGACGTGGGCCTCGTCGTCGAATCGGTCCGCGAGGATCTGGCGCTCAAACAGGGCCTATTCGCCGAGCTCGAAGCACTCGCCCCCGCGCACATCGCGCTGACCAGCAACTCCTCCAGCTTTCCGATCAGCCAGATTGCGCAGGGTCTCAAGACCGGCCAGCGTATGCTGGGTCTGCACTTCTTCATGCCTGCGCACATGGTGCCGCTGGTCGAGGTGGTGTGTTCGGCGCAGACGGACCGCGCCGTCGCGCAGTCGGTGTTCGAACTCATGCGCACGCTGCAGCGCAAACCCGTCATGGTCGCGAAGGACATTCCCGGATTCCTC
>CBDDRM010000036.1:0-28599 GCA_965233135.1 uncultured bacterium
AGCTTCTTCGCAGGACAGGCGCCCTCCCGCCTCCAAGAACTGAAGACAAAAGAACCGGGCGATAACCCTTACCCATTCCCGCGCAGCGCCTCAAAACCACGAAGCACCCACACGCATCGGCTGTTCATATTGTTAAAGAGCAATTGGTTGCGGGGGCAGGATTTGAACCTACGACCTTCGGGTTATGAGCCCGACGAGCTGCCAGACTGCTCCACCCCGCGACCGGCTCGAATGCTAAGACGCGATTGCGCCATAGTTTTCGAGAGGCGGGATTATAGCAATCCGCAATTTCCCCAGTCAACCCAGAGAGTCCGGGTAAGCCTTAATCTTCATCAAGCCAGTCTACAATCGGTTGCCACTGCTCTCGATCTTTACCGCTCAAATATTCGGGTAGATCAAACAGGCTCAAGCCGTTGAATGCTGCGTTGACATAGATCTGCGTATCCCGAAGATACGTCAGAACCGGCAAATCAAACTGCGCAAGAAATGCCTCCAGCGTCGCGGCCGCACGCGTCCGGGGATTGACTCGCATTCCCACGATACCGAGATAGGCCCGGTGTTTCCGAATAACCTTTTCCGCCATCAAACTCTGCAAAAACTCGCTTGTCGCCTTCATGTCGAACATTGAAGGTTGCACCGGGACTATGATTTTGTTGGCAATTTTTAATGCGTGAGCGAGATTTTTGCCATGCAGACCTGCTGCCGAATCAAGAACAAGCAAACTGGATCCGCGCGGCGTTCGCGTTTCAGCCTCCTCCTTGGCATCAAGTCGGTGAATAACAGGACGATCTGCCGGCCTGAGCGAAAGCCAATTGCGCGACGATTGCTGACGATCCAGATCCCACAAAAATACTTTCTCGCCTCTGGCCGCGAGCAAGCCGGCGAGATTGGTCGCGAGCGTGGTTTTCCCGGATCCCCCCTTGGGGTTGGCGATCAGAATGGCTTTCATGCTTTATTGTTCTCCGAATAGCCATGCGCGCAGGCGTTTGGTCGCCAGAAACCCTCAAGCCGTCACATGGAGTCGGTTCGCGGCTCCTGGACTTCCGTGGGCATATCAGAACCTTCTTCCGACGCAATACCCTGCCCGCTCGGGTTCCCTGGCTCAAGATGCTCAACCTTTTCGGTGGCCGATTCGGCCTCGACCAGCGCGCCCAAATCTTCCAGGGGTGGCAATTCGTCCAGAGAACGAAGGTTCAAATCGTCCAGAAAAGTTCGCGTCGTTGAATAAAGTGCGGGGCGGCCCGGCACTTCGCGATGTCCGACTTCATCAATCCAGCCCCGGGCTTCCAGCGCCTTGAGAATTCCACTGGATACCACCACGCCACGTATCTCCTCGATATCTCCCCTTGTGACGGGCTGACGATAAGCGATGATGGCAAGCGTCTCCAGAACCGCCCGCGAATATTTCGGCGGGCGGGTCGGATTCAATCGATTCAGGAATTTTTGGTATTCGGGACGGACCTGAAAGCGCCACCCACTGGCGACATTGGCTAATTCGACCCCCTTTTCCGACCATTCCGTGCGCAGATCCTCAAGAACGCGGCGCAATACGTCGGCAGAAATATCCTCCTCGAAAAGCTTTCGCAGATCTGTGAGTGGCAGCGGTTCCGTGCTGCTCAACAGCGCAGCTTCCAGCACGCGTTTGACGAAATGAGGATCAGACTGCGGCAAGTCCATGATTTAACTTTACGTATATTGGGGAAAAAGCGCCTTGCTGAGTAACCTGTACGAGGCTCTCGCGGGCCAATTCCAGTATGGCAAGAAATGTTACGACCAGGAGGGGAACGCCGACATTTGCGTCGAAAAGGTCTTCGAAGCGCACGAATCGCAAATTTTGAAGACTGCGCAAGATCCTGCTCATGTGTTCACGCACAGACAACTGTTCTCGTGTAATTCTATGATGCTTCGTCACGCGCGCTCGTGCGACCAAACCAAGCCAAGCGTTACGCAGGTCGTCCGGATCGACTTCGGGCAACCGCTGCTCGACCGTCTGGTCCAACCAGACCTGCACCAGCGCGAAATCCCGACCTAATTGCGGCAACTCGTTGAGGCTCTGCGCAGCTGCCTTCATGCGCTCGTACTCCAGCAACCTTCGCACCAGCTCAGCGCGCGGATCCTCTTCCTCTGCACCGGCCTGAACCGGACGCGGGAGCAGCATACGCGACTTGATCTCGATTAAAAGAGCCGCCATGAGCAAGTATTCGGCAGCTAGCTCAAGTTGATTGGCTCGCATGGCTTCGACGTAGTCCATGTACTGGCGCGTCAGGCTGGCCATCGGGATATTCAGCACATCGAGATTGTGTCTGCGGATCAGATAAAGCAAAAGGTCCAGCGGACCTTCAAAAGTATCCAGAAAGATGCGCAAGGCATCCGGGGGAATGTACAAATCACCCGGCATTTCGAGCACCGGTTCCCCGTGCACAAGCGCGAGTGGTTGTACGGCCATTTCGACGGTCATAATCTCAAGTAATAAAGGCTGGGACAGTCGCTTGGATATTTACCGTCGCGACACGCGAACACGATCGCAATGCTGACCGCGGCACTGAATTATCTGCCAAAACCCGCCCGTCCGCCAACCGGGAAATGATTTCCCGGCCAGACGGTATGCGAATCAAGCTTTCTTGAACACCAGGCTGCCTGCGTTCATCGATACGCGGATCACATCCTTGGGACCAAAGCGTCCCTCCAGGATCTCCTTGGCGAGGGGCGTCTCGATTTTGGCCTGAATCGCGCGTTTGAGCGGCCGCGCGCCAAAAACCGGATCGAAACCTACTGAAGCAAGTTCACTCAGAACCGGGTCATCCAGTTCGATTCGCATATCCATCGATGCAAGGCGTTTTTCGAGATATGCAAGCTGGATTCTGGCGATCGACTTGATGTCTCGCTCGTCCAGTGCGTGGAATACGATCACCTCATCGATGCGATTAATGAACTCCGGCCTGAAGTAGGCCTTGACCTCGCCCATGACTGCCAGCTTGATGACCTGGTAATCATCGCCAGACATCTGCTGAATCATCTGGCTGCCCAGGTTCGATGTCATCACGATGACGGTGTTCTTGAAATCCACGGTACGACCCTGTCCATCGGTCATGCGTCCATCGTCGAGCACTTGCAGCAAGACGTTAAAGACGTCCGGATGCGCCTTCTCGACTTCATCGAGCAGGATGACCGAGTAGGGTTTGCGCCGGACCGCTTCGGTGAGATAGCCGCCTTCCTCATATCCCACATAGCCGGGAGGCGCGCCGATCAGTCGTGCCACGGAATGCTTCTCCATGAACTCTGACATGTCTATGCGAATAAGATGATCCTCGGAATCAAACAAAAATGCCGCCAGCGCCTTGCACAATTCCGTTTTCCCAACGCCCGTTGGTCCGAGGAAAAGAAAAGAACCATAAGGCCGGTTCGGATCCGACAATCCCGCACGCGAGCGGCGGATTGCGTCCGAAACCATTCTCACCGCCTCGTCCTGGCCGATGACGCGCTCGTGAATCCGCTTCTCCATGTTCAGCAGCTTTTCACGCTCGCCCTGCAGCATCTTTGAAACCGGAATGCCCGTCGCCCGCGATACGACCTCGGCAATTTCCTCCGCGCCAACTTCGGTGCGCAGCAACTTGAATTGCGGCTGGTCCGCCGAGCTTTCAGCTTTCTTCAGCTGCGATTCCAGTTTGGGAATTTCGCCATATTGGAGCTCGGAGACTTTCTGCCAGTCGCCTTTGCGCTTGGCGGCCTCCATTTCAAGCTTCAATTTTTCCAGGCCTTCTTTTATATGCTGCGAGCCCTGCACCTGGGATTTTTCCGCTCGCCAAATTTCTTCGAGATCGGCGTATTCGCGTTCCAGACTGGTTATCTCCGCCTCGATAAGCGTCAGGCGCTTGCGCGAAGCCTCGTCTTTCTCCTTCTTGACGGCTTCGCGCTCGATCTTCAACTGAATGATCCGCCGGTCGAGCCGATCCATCTGCTCGGGCTTGGAGTCGATCTCCATCTTGATGCGAGCCGCCGCCTCGTCGATCAGGTCAATCGCTTTATCGGGCAAGAATCGGTCGGTAATGTAACGATGCGAAAGCTCCGCCGCTGCGACGATGGCAGGGTCCGTAATTTCCACGCCATGATGCACCTCGTACTTCTCCTGAAGCCCGCGCAGTATCGCGATCGTGCTTTCCACCGAGGGCTCATCGACGAGTACTTTCTGAAAGCGCCGCTCAAGCGCGGCGTCCTTCTCGATGTACTTGCGGTACTCGTCGAGTGTAGTCGCACCAACGCAATGCAGTTCGCCGCGCGCGAGCGCCGGCTACAGCATGTTGCCGGCGTCGATTGCGCCTTCCGCTTTCCCGGCCCCGACCATGGTGTGCAGTTCGTCGATGAACACGATCGTGCGACCTTCGTCCTGCGCGAGGTCCTTGAGGACCGCCTTCAATCGCTCCTCGAATTCACCGCGATACTTGGCTCCGGCCAGCAGCGCGGCCATGTCAAGGCTCAAAACACGCTTGTCCTTGAGGGTTTCCGGTACCTCCTGGTTTATGATGCGCTGAGCCAGCCCCTCGACAATGGCAGTCTTTCCTACACCGGGTTCGCCGATCAGCACAGGATTATTCTTGGTGCGCCGCTGCAGAATCTGAATCACTCGCCGGATTTCGTCATCGCGCCCGATCACCGGATCGAGTTTGCCAAGGCGCGCGCGCTCCGTCAGGTCGAGGGTATATTTTTTCAGGGCTTCGCGCTGCCCTTCGGCCTCGGGACTTTGCACGCCTTGGCCTCCACGGATCGCTTCGACGGCCTGCTCGAGGGCTTTCTTGCTCACCCCGTGGGTCTTGAGCAGTTTGCCCACTTCGCCCTTATCCTCCGCCAGGGCCAGAAGAAATAGCTCGGACGCGATGAACTGGTCGCCGCGCTTCTGCGCTTCCTTGTCGGTGACGTTCAGCAAGTTGCCCAGCTCGCGGGACACACTGATTTCTCCGGGCTGTCCCTGTACTTTCGGCAGACGCCCGATGGCCGCGCGCAGCGCTTCCTTTAGCGGGGCGACATTCGCACCGGCACGGGATAGCAGCGAGGACGATCCGCCGTCGTCCTGCTCCAGAAGCGCCAGCAGCACATGCTGCGGTTCAATGTATGGATTGTCCTGACCGAGGGCCATGCTCTGGGCATCGGCCACGGCCTGCTGGAACCGGGTCGTAAATTTGTCGAAACGCATCATCCGTCCTTCAACAGTTCAATGGTTGAATCTCCTGCCGCGTAGATTGGGTAATTTGTTCCGATTTCAACCTGCGCCCGGCGCAGCCGGCATTGCCGCGGGCCGGCAAAAGTGGCAGATTGCGTTTTCTTCTTCCCTGTCGAAATATCATGCGGATAACTCAATTCTCCTCAGTCATGGCCATGGCTGCTGTGCCCCTGCTCTGCAATGCGGATCCAACAATCGAGTCGCGCGCATTGGCATCAGATCTGATCCAGCGGCTGGGAACGGCACTGAAGACAGAAATCGCGGCCAAAGGGCCCGAAGAGGCGGTTCGCGTCTGTCGCGATATCGCACCGGCACTCGCTGCAGAACTATCCCGGCAATCCGGTGGGCGTGTGGCGCGAGTCAGCCTGAAGGTTCGCAACCCTCTGCTTGGAACGCCGGACGCATGGGAACAGCAGGTTCTCGCGGAATTCGAGCGCAGGGCGGCCGCCGGGGAACCTGCCGGGACGCTGGAACACTCGGCAACCGTCGATGAACCGGGTGGCCGCTACATGCGCTATATGAAAGCGCTGCCGGTGCAGCCCTTATGCTTGTCGTGCCATGGAACCGCGGACACTATTCCCGGACCGGTCAAGGCAATACTAGCGGTTCATTATCCCCACGATCTTGCGACGGGGTACACCGTGGGCCAGATACGCGGTGCCGTAACCATCAAACGTCCCGTCGCCGGTAATCCGTGAAGAACGGCAGCCCGCAATGGCCGCAGAAGCGAGGGTCTGCGCCAGGCTGTTTGAGCGGCACCATGTCTTTGACTTGATGCGCTAACAGACTCAGGCAATGGTCGTGGCGCGTTGCGTCGGCGGCCTGACTCTGGGATAGGGATACAGCATGTTGAAGGCGACGCTCCGATTGGCTGACTCGACAATGCGCACGTGCTCGCGGCGCAGTTCTCGAGCGTTCCGGCAGCCGCAAGAATGCGCGATCATGTCGATCTCGCGGTTCATGTTGATGACGTAGTTCGCCACGCGCTGGTATTTTTCCGCAACGACAAGCCCGCGCTGTAATCTTTTGTTATGCGTCGTTACGCCGGTTGGACAGGTGTTCGTATGGCAGCGCAGCGCCTGAATGCATCCCAGTGCGAACATAAAGCCACGCGCCGTATTGACGAAGTCCGCGCCCGCACACAAGGCCCAGGCCGCCTTGGCCGACGTGACGAGTTTGCCTGCCGCGACCACGCGTATGCGCTGCTTGAGTCCGGATTCGATCAATGCGTCCACAACCCGCGGCAGACCTTCGGCGATCGGCAAGCTCATATGATCGGCCAGTGCCTGGGGTGTTGCTCCGCTGCCGCCTTCGCCGCCGTCGATCACCAGAAAATCCGGTGCCGACTGCAAGCCTCGTCGCAGCACGGCGTCGCACAAGTCGTTGATCAATTCCCAGCCACCAATCGCGGTCTTGACGCCGACCGGTCGACCCGTCAATTCACGGATCATCACGATGCGGTCAAGCAGTTCATCCATGTTGGCGATGTCGCGATGACGGTTCGGGCTGATCGAATCCTTGCCGACCGGAATGCCGCGAATCGAGGCGATTTCCGCAGTCACTTTGGCGCCCGGCAGTACGCCGCCTTTACCGGGTTTCGCGCCTTGCGACAACTTGATTTCGAACGCTTTCACGACCTCGCCGAGTTCGCGTGCGCGCGCAGGCGAGAACTGGCCGTCCTGATCCCGGATGCCGTAATTGGCGGTGCCGATTTGCATGATGATGTCGGCCGGGGCCTCCAGATGATAAGGCGCCAGGCCCCCTTCACCGGTATCGAGCCAGCATCCGGCGAGTTCAGCACCTCGAGAGAGCGCCTGAACCGCGGGTTGCGAAATCGCGCCAAAACTCATGCCGCTGATGTTCACGATCGATCGTGCTTCGTAGGGGAAGCGGCAGTAGCCCTCGCCGATCATCAACGGTGGCGTGGGAACCCGATCTTCTTCCAGTATCGGGAACGCGGCATTGACGAAAATGATGGACCCCGGTTCCCGCAGGTCGAACGTCGAACCGAATCCAATAATTCCACCTTCGGCCTTGGCCAGGCGGTAAACCCAGCCGCGCGTAGCCCGATTGAACGGCATCTCATCGCGGTCGCCTGCGAAAAGATACTGGCGGAAGTACTCGCCTTGCTTCTCGAAGAAATATCGCAGTCGGCCGATCAGCGGGTAATTGCGCAGTACGGTGTGCTTTTTCTGCGTGACGTCCTGGATAAACCAGAATACCAGCAGGCCCAGCAGCGAGATACCCAGAAGCGTGCCGATGCCATAGGACAGAATTCCCATGAATCCCGACATCGACGCCTCCGTAAAGGTCTCAGAGTAAAATGCCGCCACCATCATAAGGGAAACAATTCGAATTGGCATCCGCAATCCGGGAAGACGTCGCGCGGGCCCTGGCCGAAGATATCGGCTCCGGCGATTTGACCGCCAGCCTGATACCCGTATCCGAGAAGGCGCGTGCGCGCGTGACCACGCGCGAAGCGGCGGTGCTCAGCGGTACCGGCTGGTTCGAGGAATGCTTCCACCAGATCGATCCTGACGTCAGGATTTCCTGGCATGCAAAAGACGGCAACCTGCTCGTGCGTGATCAGATCGTTTGCGAAATAAAAGGGCTGGCGCGCAGTCTGCTGACCGCCGAGCGCGCCAGCCTGAATTTCCTGCAGACCCTCTCAGCCGTAGCCACTAAAACGCGCGCTTTCGTCGATGCCGTGGCGGGAACCAAGGCCGCAATCCTGGACACCCGAAAGACTCTTCCAGGGCTGAGATATGCGCTGAAGTACGCCGTGCGTTGCGGCGGTGGCACCAATCACCGCATGGGTCTGTTCGACGGTGTGCTGATCAAGGAAAATCACATCGCTTCTGCAGGCGGCATCGCTGCTGCACTGACGCGAGCCCGAGCGCTGGTGCCGGCCGTCCCCGTGGAAATTGAAGTCGAAAGTATCGGCCAGCTCAAGGAAGCGATCGCTGCCGGAGCTACGCTCATACTGCTGGATAACTTCGACCTCGCAACGCTTCGTGAGGCGGTCAAGGTAACCGCCGGGCGAGCCCTTCTGGAAGCTTCCGGCGGAATCAATCTGCAAACGGTCAGGGACGTCGCTCAGACCGGCGTCGACCGCATCTCTATCGGATCGCTGACCAAAGACATCCGCGCGATCGATTTGTCGATGCGTTTCGCCGGCGCAGGCTGAGGGCGACTTTCCCGGCCCGGCCTACTTCGGCATATTCCCAGCGATAACCGCCTCGATTGCCGAGCGTTTTGCGTCGACCAGGAAAGGTTTGCTGCTTTGGGCAATGGCCGTGTCGGGGTCCTTGAGGCCATGGCCTGTCAGCGTACATACGATCGTCGAACCTTCGCCAACAACACTGCGCTCGAGATCCTTGAGCAGTCCAGCGATCGAAGCCGCCGAAGCCGGTTCGCAAAAAATTCCCTCGGTTTCGGCGAGCATTTTCTGCGCGCGCAGAATTTCCTCGTCACTGCACTCATTGAACCATCCGCCGGATTCGCTTTTCGCTGCCCAGGCAAGTTTCCACGAAACCGGGTGACCGATGCGAATGGCGGTAGCAACGGTGTCGGGTTGATCGACCATGTTGCCGCGCAAGAAAGGTGCGGCGCCTGCCGCCTGGTATCCGAGCATGATCGGCTTGCGGGTAGCGATGGGTTTGTTTAGATACTGGCAGTTGCCCGCGCAATGCGAGCAACTTTCGGTGTTTTCGCCGACCGCTTCGCTATATCCCATCCAATGTGCGGAAATGTTGCCCGCATTCCCCACGGGCAGCACGTGATAGTCCGGCGCATCTCCCAAAGCTTCGATTATCTCGAAGGCGATTGTTTTCTGCCCCTGCAGCCGGAAAGGATTAATCGAGTTGACAATGTCCACCGGCATCTTCTGCGCCACTTCCTGCACCAGGCGCATGCCATCGTCGAAATTGCCGCGGATCTGAATGACCACCGAACCGTGCATCATCGCCTGGGACAATTTGCCCAGCGCGATCTGACCTTCCGGGATCAGCACGAAACAGGCGATACCCGCGCGTGCCGCATAGGCCGCCGCCGCCGCGGACGTGTTGCCAGTCGATGCGCAGATGATTGCACGGGCACCGGCTTCGACCGCCTTGGTCACTGCCATGGTCATTCCGCGATCCTTGAAGGAACCGGTCGGATTCAGGCCTTCGAACTTGGCCAGAATACGCACATCCTTTCCGATCTTCCTGGGCAGGTTAACCAGATCGATCAACGGCGTGTTGCCTTCATTCAAAGTGATAACTGGCGTGCTGGCGGTGACCGGCAAACGGTCGCGATATCGATTGATAAGGCCGGAATAGTGTTTGAGCATGGCTTTATTCAGTTGCGTCCAAGTTCCTCGAGGCGAATGCGCGTGACTTTGCCTGACATTACCGGCAAGGATTCGATCCGCTCGATGGCGTAGTTGATATTTTTCTCAACCGTCTGGTGGGTAAGCATGATTATGTCGACTTGCTCTTCGCCTTCGCTGGGTTCCTTTTGCACCATGGCATCGATCGATATGGACTGATCCGCCAGAATGCGCGTGATATCGGCCAGCACGCCAGGACGGTCGAGCACGCGTAATCGCAGGTAATACGCGGTTTGCACCTGATCCATCGGAAGTATCGGCAGGTTCGACATCCGGTTCGGCTGGAACGCAAGATGGGGGACGCGCTGTTCCGGATCCGCAGTGTGCATTCTGGTGACGTCCACGAGATCCGCGACGACCGCGGACGCCGTCGGCTCGGCCCCGGCCCCTGCACCATAATAAAGCGTGGCGCCGACGGCGTCGCCTTGAACCAGGATGGCGTTCATCACACCCTCGACATTGGCGATCAGGCGCTTGGAAGGAATCAATGTTGGATGCACACGCAGTTCGATGCCCTGCTCCGTGCGGCGCGTGATCCCCAGTAACTTGATGCGATAACCGAGTTGTTCGGCGTAAATGATATCTTCCCTCGTCAGCCGGGAAATTCCCTCCGTATAGACTTTGTCGAACTGCATGGGAATTCCGAATGCGATCGCCGCCATGATCGTGAGCTTATGCGCGGCATCCACGCCTTCGATGTCAAATGTCGGATCCGCCTCCGCATAACCCATTCTCTGCGCTTGTGTCAGAACGTCGGCAAAACTGGAACCCTTCTCCCGCATCTCGGACAGAATGAAATTTGAGGTGCCGTTGATGATGCCGGCAATCCATTCGATGCGGTTCGCTGTCAGTCCTTCGCGCAATGCCTTGATGATCGGCACCCCGCCGGCAACGGCGGCCTCGAACGCGACCATCACGCCCTTATTCTGAGCCGCCAGAAAGATCTCGTTGCCATGAAGCGCCAGCAAGGCCTTGTTCGCAGTCACTACATGTTTGCCCTGGTCGATGGCTGCAAGGACCAGGTCCTTGGCGATCCTTGTGCCCCCGATGAGTTCCACGACGATGTCGATATCAGCTCGGCGCACCAGTTCGAAAGCATCGTCGGTCGTTTCGACGCTGTCACCGACGATCTTTCGTGCCCTCACGAGATCCTTGTCCGCAACTGCCTTGATCAGTATGCCGCGGCCGGCCCTGCGGCTGATCTCTTCCTGATTTCGGCGCAATACCGAGAAAGTCCCACCGCCTACGGTACCGATGCCGAGCAGTCCCACATGGATCGGAGTCATTGAAATTCTTTTCTGAATGAGAACGCAGTGAGATAAAAACCTTCCCGAAAATAAAATCGATGCGCGCGCGTTCGCTGCGTGCCGGACTCCAGATCCAGTCCCGGACACCCCCGATCGCGCGCAATTTTTTGAAGAT
Organism: uncultured bacterium; assembly: GCA_965233135.1. GTDB lineage: Bacteria > Pseudomonadota > Gammaproteobacteria > Burkholderiales > JACQAP01 > JACQAP01. The sequence goes on from CBDDRM010000036.1 coordinate 11,010, forward strand.
ACTCGATCAGCGCCCAGCCGGCACCGGCAGAGCGTTCTGCCTCGTCGGTGACCAGATCGTCGACGTAAAAACGCCGCCCCACATGGGTATTCTCGAACTCGCGGAACACAGCGAGTCCAGCTACGCGCTGATCCAGGGTGGCAACGCACATTTCTGCCCCGCCCTCGAAAACTTTGCGCATTTTTCCAACGTAGTCGGCGGGCATTTGCGGCCGCAGTTGCCGGTGCACGGCTTCAGCTCGGGAGAGCCATATTGGCTCCAATACCCGCCGATCACTGCCAGTGACCTGCATAATGTGGAAAGTTTTCGCGGACATCGTGAGCCCTTGAACAAAAATATCGGGCGCCGTGCGCCCGAGTCTGGCCGTTGCAATGCCCGTTCAACCCGCTGCGCGCAGAGGCGTAGCAATGCCCAACAGACCGTCTTTGCGGAACATCTCCTTGATGCCACGTATGGCCTGGCGCGTGCGCGACTCGTTTTCGATCAGCGCAAAGCGTACGTAAGCGTCGCCGTAGTCACCAAATCCGATACCCGGCGACACCGCCACTTTTGCTTCTGCCAGGATTTTTTTGGCAAACTCCAGCGAACCCATTTTTTTGTATGGTTCGGGGATCTCTGCCCAGATGTACATCGAGGCCTTGGGAATCTGCACCATCCAGCCGGCTTCGTGCAGGCCCCTGACCAGGACGTCTCGGCGCTTCTGATATTTCTCGCAGATCTCGCGCACGCAATCCTGCGGACCCTCGAGCGCCGCGATCGATGCGACCTGGATCGGCGTGAACGTGCCGTAATCGTGATAACTTTTGATGCGTGCAAGCGCCGCAACCAGTTCCTTGTTGCCCACCATGAATCCGACGCGCCAGCCCGCCATGTTGTAACTCTTGCTCATGGTGAAAAATTCGACCGCGACTTCACGCGCGCCGGGCACTTGCATGATCGACGGTGCTTTCCATCCATCGAAGCAGATATCCGCATACGCCAGGTCGTGGACGACCAGAATGTCATGCTCTTTCGCCAGCGCCACCACGCGCTCGAAGAAATCCAGATCCACGCATTGGGCGGTGGGATTGCTGGGAAATCCGAGAATCATCATCTTCGGTTTTGGAATCGACTCGCGAATCGCTCGTTGTAATTCTTCGATGAAGTCCACGTTGGGGGTCATGCGCACGGACCGGATATCGGCACCGGCGATGACGGCGCCGTAGATGTGGATGGGATAGCTGGGATTGGGGACGAGCACTGTATCGCCGTGGTCCAATGTGGCCAGCATCAAATGTGCGAGCCCTTCCTTGGAGCCGATCGTGACGATCGCCTCCTTGTCGGGATCGAAAGAAACGCCAAAGCGTGTCTGATACCAGTTGCAGATTGCGCGGCGCAATCTGGGAATGCCCTTCGACATCGAGTAGCCATGCGTGTCGTTACGCTGCGTGGCTTCCACAAGCTTGTCCACAATGTGCTTGGGCGTCACACCGTCGGGGTTGCCCATGCTCATATCTATGATGTCTTCGCCACGACTGCGGGCGGCCGCCTTTAATTCCCCGGTAATATTGAATACATAGGGCGGGAGACGTTTGATACGGGAAAACTCGGCCATGATCGGATACGGTCCAGCCGGAAAAACGTAACCGACTGTTCATTAATGGAAAGTCGCAATCCTACCGGATCGCGGGCAACGCAGCAAAGGCGACTTCGAATTGAAGCTACATCTGGCACGCAATACGACAAGAAACGTCTTTACCGGGTACGGTCCCGGTTACGTCGCTGTGAACGGCGTGCGCTACGAGAAGAGTGTTGTTGTAATGCCCGAGCGCATCTTGGACGACTGGAACGTTCCGTCCCTGGCGGCGCTGACCAGCGAGTTGCTCGGAGGCTTAGCCTTGTTGCAACCTGAACTCATATTGCTAGGCACGGGCACGGCGCTTCGCTTTCCGGAACCCCGCATATTCGCCAGCTTGACGAGCGCAAGAGTCGGAATTGAGGTCATGGATACGCAGGCCGCCTGTCGGACTTTCAATATTCTCGAGCAGGAAGGTCGAAACGTGGCTGCCGCGTTGATTATGGAGGCGGCCACATAGCCACATAGTGCGTGCGGGCCACCGCGCAACTCGTGGGTGGCTAGAGCGACTCCATGACTGAGCAAATGACGGAAGTGAAATCCGTCTTGGAAATGAAACCGTCCAGAGCCAGCGACTGCGCCAGTTCCCGGTATTCCCTGCCATTATTAAGAGTAAGAATCACGACTTTAATGCTACCGTCGGCGGCCTTGATGCGCCGTCCTGCTTCGATGCCGTTCATTCCACCCATGGCCAGATCCATCAGGATCAAGTGCGGGCGCAGATGCAACGCCATTTCGACCGCCGCCTCTCCGGATTCAGCCTGGCCGACGACCGTCGCCCCGCAGACCTCCGTGACAAACTGTTGTGCGGCCAGGCGAAAGGACGCGCTGTCGTCGACCAACATGACCCTTACCCCGTTGCTCACCCTTGTCTCCCGCTGGGACTGGGCGCAAGCTTGAAATGCACCCCACTCAAGGACTATGCGGAATTGACGCAAGGAGGAATATAGGGGCGGACGGAACTGCAGGTGCGAAAAACCTGAGATGCACTTCAACAATCTCCAACGGTTGCCAGGCCGGATTCCATAATTGAAATTAGGTTTCTTTTATATCACGATGTTTTTTATAGATTTGCGCTAATTAATCCAGCTCGTATCGAGAACCGTACCAAGCCCGCAACATCGTGAATGTTCAACCGGTCCATGATCTGGGCTCGGTGCGTCTCAATGGTCTTGATGCTGACGCCCAAGTCAAAAGCGATCTGTTTGGTAGTGCGACCCACAGCCACCGCTTTGAGAATTTCCCGTTGGCGTGGGCTCAAGGCCTCCAGACCAGACTCCGCATCCGGTGGACGGACGAACGATTGCACCACCTGACGCGATACGCGCGGACTCAAATACGTGTCTCCGTTGCCGACCGCTTGTAATGCAAATTCCAGCTCGAGCGGCGCAGCATCTTTCAAAACATATCCAGCAGCCCCCGCCTTCAGCGCCTGGGAAACGAAATCCTGGGTATCGTGCATGGACAGGATAATGACACGCACGGTCGGATAGTCCCGCGTCAAGAGCGCCGCTGCCTCGATCCCGTTAAGCACCTTCATGCCAATATCCATCAGCACGACATCGGGCCGGAGCGAGCCAACCAGGTCAACCGCCTCTTTCCCATTGGTGGCTTCCGCAATCACTTCGACACCTTGCATGCCAGACAGGAGTGATTTGAGGCCCGATCTCACCAGGTTATGGTCATCAGCGAGAACGATACGGATTGGTTTCATTTACTTGTGCCTTAATGTCCATTCGGTGATCACAGCCGGCATAAACCCCGGATATGCGCATTGGCACTGCGCGCCAGGGCATGGAGGTTATAACCGCCTTCGAGCGTAGAGACGATGCGGCCCGCTGCATGACGCTCCGCCACTTCGACGATCTGCTTCGTGACCCATGCATAATCACTTTCGACCAGGGCAAGAGAAGCCATATCGTCATCGCGATGCGCATCGAAACCAGCGGAAACAAATAGCATGTTCGGGGCGAACGCGTCCAGAGACGGTAACCAGTAATTCTCCACGGCTTCGCGAAATTGCATACTGCCACTATGCGCCGCGAGCGGTATATTCACCATGCGCTCGGAGCGGCCCTCTGTGCCGCAGTGGGGATAAAACGGATACTGGAATGTCGAAACCATGAGCACGCGCCGTTCCTGCGCAAAGATGTCCTCGGTCCCGTTGCCATGATGGACATCAAAATCCACGATCGCCACGCGCTCGAGGCCGTACGCTTCCAGCGCGTGGGCGACCCCGACGGCAAGATTATTGAACAGGCAGAATCCCATCGCGCGCCCGCGACAAGCGTGATGGCCGGGTGGACGCACATTGCAAAACGCGTTATCGGCTTCGCCGCCCAGAACCATGTCTGTTGCGCGGATCACCGCGCCTGCCGCCCGCAGCGCCGCCGCCAAAGAATAGGGATTCATCGCGGTATCCGGGTCGAGATTCACCAGGCCTGTCTTCGGGGAGACTGCTTCAATGGCATCGAGATAACGTTCGTCATGAACGCGCTGCAATTGCTCGCGGGTCGCCGTGGGAGCCAACTCGAGGATGAGATGATCCGTCAGGCCGCTGGCGAGCAGATAGTCTTCGATCGTCGTCAGGCGGTCAGGGCTTTCGGGATGCTGAGCGCCCATGTCGTGTAAGCCGCAATCCGGATGATGAAGGAACGCCGTTGCCATGTCTTGCCGCAGTATGCCCTAGCTCTTACGAAACATCTTAGGCACGCGAGTGCGCAATGTCCACAGTTCGACGATCGATTTCGGGCTGGATAAGATAAGCGCGCCATGGCTAACCCCTACCCGTCGCATCTGGAGCAGCGCCTGCAGTTGAAAGACGGTACGCGCGTGCTCATTCGTCCCATCAAACCCACGGATCAGCAGATCGAAAGGGAGTTCGTCAAAGGCCTGTCGGATGAATCGCGCTATTTCCGGTTCATGAGCGGTTTGCGAGAACTGAGTGAAACAATGTTGAATCGTTTCACGCGTATCGACTATGACCGGGAAATGGCGCTGATCGCGGTGATTTGTGAGAACAACCAGGAAACCGAGATCGGCGTGGCGCGATATGTGGTGAACGCCGACAACGTAAGCTGCGAATTCGCGCTGGCAGTCGCCGATGCGTGGCAGCGCCGCGGCGTAGGGTCGATACTCATGGGCCATTTGATCGCGGCTGCCCGGCAGCGCGGCTTGCGGTTGATGGAAGGCTCCATTGCGGCAGGAAATGACAAGATGCTGGCGCTGATGGCCGCGTTGGGCTTCCGCGTTCGGGCGGAACCTGGCAATTCCTCCATCAGGCAAGCTGTGAAGACCCTCGACGCGCAGCCACTGCCGGTTCCCTATCAGCCGCGCTAAGGTAAACTTGCCGGCGTGACCGCGCCCGCTGCTTTTCTTATGTCGGCTTTCATTCTTTCCTATACCCTCCCGATCCTCTAATGAATAATGCGCTTTCTCCCGTTGTCGGCCAGGTGGGCCGCATCATTCTCGGCAAGGAACATCAGATCCGGCTGACCATCGCATGCTTGCTCGCGCGCGGTCATTTGTTGATTGAAGATCTCCCCGGCGTAGGTAAAACAACCCTCGCGCATGCGTTGGCCCGGACGATGGGCCTCGATTTTCAGCGCATTCAGTTTACGAGCGATCTGCTTCCGGCCGACATACTGGGCATTTCGATATTCGACCGTGACAGTTCTGCGTTCAAGTTCCATCCGGGGCCGATATTCGCGCAAGTCATCCTTGCCGATGAAGTGAATCGGGCAACGCCGAAAGCACAAAGCGCGTTGCTCGAAGCCATGGAAGAGCACCAGGTCACCACCGAGGGCCAGACGCGTCCGTTACCGGCGCCCTTCTTCGTAATTGCCACGCAGAATCCCTCGCACCAAGTCGGCACTTTCCCTCTACCGGAATCCCAGCTCGATCGTTTTCTGATGCGCATCCATCTCGGTTATCCCGATGTGGCGGCGGAACGGGCCCTGCTGGAAGGCCGCGAACGGCGCGATATGATTTCCGACCTGGCGCCGGCCCTCTCGACAGCGGAACTTCTTGACCTGCAGTCCCGGGTCCGGCTGGTGTTCACAGCCCCGGCGCTGCTCGATTACGTGCAGGCCCTTATCGGGTTTACCAGACAGTCACCCGACTTCGTGAACGGTTTATCGCCACGCGCGGGGCTCGCGATGATCAACGCTTCGCGAGCATGGGCTTTCATGGACGACCGGCGGGAGGTCGTACCCGAGGACGTCCAGGCCATCTTGCCGAGCGTCGCGGGTCATCGTCTTGCCACGGTCACCGGACATTCGTCGCTCGGCAGCGGCCAGCTTGCCGAACGCCTGATCGCGGAAGTTCCGATACCGTGAGGCACCGGGCAACTTGAGCTCCAGTTTGGGCCGCGGTAAAAAGAGATTGGCGCGAGCTACTGCCATCGCTCGGGACAAACCCCAATCGTGGCGCGATCGCGTAGGCGACTGGATTTTCCCGCACAAAGGGGCCGAGCCGTTCCCGGTCTTGCTTGGACAGCGGCGCGTCTACATTTTGCCGACTGGCGCGGGATTTATGTTCGGCGTAACTCTTCTGCTCATGCTAATCGGCTCCATTAATTACAACCTCAGCCTTGGCTATGTCCTTGTTTTCCTGCTCGCCGGCATCGGCACGGTATCGATCCTGCATACCTGGCGCAATCTCGCCCGAATCGCGCTTCAGCCCGGCAAAGCGACTTCTGTTTTCGCTGGCGAGTATGCGGGATTCAGGATTGTGGTCGATAACCCGAGCAGATTTACCAGATTCAGCCTGGCGGTCCAGATTGCCGGCCGGCAACCGGTGTATTTTGATCTGCCGCCAGCCAACACCAGTGAAATCGAAGTGCGCATTCCCGCAACAACGCGCGGTCTGCTTTATCCAGGTCGGCTGCGGCTGTTCACGACCTATCCGCTCGGACTGTTTTATGCTTGGGCGCTGGTCGATCTGGATTTGCATTGCCTGGTTTATCCGCAGCCCGAACCAGGCCGGGTTCAATTACCTCCACCACAAACGATCAGCGGAGACGGTTCCGCAACGGGCGGCGGCGAAGAAGATTTTGCCGGCCTCAGAACATTCCACCCGGGTGATTCGCCGCGCCGTATCGCCTGGAAAGCGTTCGCTCGCAGCGAGATTTTCCTGTCGAAACAGTTCTCCGGCAGTGCTGCCACGGAACTCTGGCTCGATTTCGGCGATATCGCCGATGTGCTCGGCTTGGAGAAAAAGCTTTCGCGCTTGACCCGCTGGGTAATCGAATCGGAGGCTGCCGGTTTCAAATACGGACTGCGCTTGCCGGGCGTCGAATATGAACCGGACCTCGGAATGCTTCATCGTACTCGCTGTCTCCAAGCTCTGGCCTTGTTCAGATGACGTCGAACGCTCGCGATCTCGGTCTATTGAATCTGACGGCGATCCTCGTTTCGCTGGCGATGGTCATTGCCCCGCACGCAACGCATCTGCCCAGCTGGATTCCGGCGCTCGTGGGGATTGTATTGCTTGCCCGGTTCTACTTCGGTTGGCGCCAACTGCGACTACCAAGCAAGTGGCTGCTGGTGGCGCTCGCCCTCGCCTGCACGGCGGCGATCGCGCTGTCGTACCGCACCTTGTATGGCAGGGACGTGGGTGTGGCGATGCTGACCGTCATGATAGCGCTCAAAGTCATGGAAATGACCAGGTCGCGGGACACCATGGTCGTGTTGTTTCTGGCTTATTTCCTCGTGGTCACCAACTTCTTCTATTCGCAGTCGATTCCTATCGCACTCTACATGTTGCTGGTGGTATGGGCGATCACGGCAACGATGATCGGACTGCAGCATCAAACCGGGCGAGGCACGCCCTTGGCCGTGTTGCCCGCCGGGATGATCATTCTGCAGAGCATCCCGATCATGGTCGTGCTGTTCTTGCTGTTTCCGCGGGTGCAGGGCCCGCTCTGGGGGTTGCCTCAGATCAATTATTCCGCCAGGACCGGGCTGTCTGAAAGCATGGCACCGGGCGATGTCAGCTCGCTGAGCCTGTCTGATGCGGTTGCGTTTCGCGTGCTATTCGAGCAGTTGCCGGCAAAGGCCACGCAGTTTTACTGGCGCGGGCCGGTACTCTGGAACTATGACGGACGCACATGGCGAGCGGGCCTCAACCTGACTGCTCGTGCACCGGCGGTCGAACGCCTCGGGTCCGTGCTGAAATACACCGTGACGATGGAGCCGCACGACCGCTACTGGATGTTTGCTGTCGACCTGCCCGTGTCAATCCCTCAAGGCGCTTATCTCACCACGGATTATCAGTTGTTCTCGCGTCGCATTAGCCGCGAGCGTCTGCGCTATGACATGGAATCCTCACCGCAATATCGTGTAGGCGTCGATGAATCGTCGGCGACGCGTCGCTTTGCGCAGCGCCTGCCACCGGGAGCAGCCCCGCGCGCGCGCGCATTAGCTGCCCAATGGCGGGGCCAAGGCGGCAGCGATCGCGACGTGGTTGCCCGCGCCCTGGCCAATTTCCGGGCCAACTCCTTCGTGTACACACTGGAGCCGCCAATGCTCAACGGCGACGCAGTGGATCAATTCCTGTTCGAAACGCGTAGCGGATTCTGCGAGCACTACGCGTCTGCATTCACGGTCTTGATGCGCGCGGCGGGAATTCCCTCGCGCGTGGTCACAGGCTACCTGGGCGGCGAGATCAATCCTGTTGACGGGTATCTGGTCGTGCGCCAGTCGGATGCACACGCCTGGTCCGAGGTGTGGTTGCCCGACGAAGGCTGGGTTCGCGTGGATCCGACCGCCGCGGTATCGCCATTGCGCATCGAGCGAGGACTGGCGGCCGCGGTGCCCGAGATCGACCGTCCGCTGCTATCGCGCGCCGGCCTGGACTGGCTCAAGCGCGCCCGTTACGCGTGGGACGCCGTGGCAAACACATGGAATCAGTGGGTCTTGGGCTATAACCCGGAACGCCAGTTGCGCTTTCTGAGGCAGTTCGGCCTCAAGGATACCAACTGGCAAAGCCTGGTGGTAATACTCGCGGCAGTGAGCGGACTCATGCTGCTCGGCCTGGCGCTGGCACTGCTATTTCGCATCAACGCCCGGCGCCTCGATGCAGTCCAGCGTCTCTACATCGCCTATTGTGATGCCATGGCCAAGCGCGGTGCGTCACGCAAATCAAGCGAAGGACCGCGCGATTTCGCCGCGCGTGTCTCGATACAGTTTCCCGAACTCAAGGATGCCGCGAACCGGATCAGCGCATTGTACGTGGCTCTGCGCTACGGCAAAGAAGGCACCGAGCGCGTAACACACCGTGCCCGGCTGGAAGAACTGCGTGACGCGGTACGACTCGTAAAAACCAAGTCAGGGTAACGCAGCCACCTAAGGCCCCGCGCTACAAGACCGTTTCGCGCGAAACGCCGCCACGACGCAGGATTTTGCGCAGACTGGCCAGTGCTTCAAGTTGAATCTGTCTGACCCGCTCCCGTGTGAGGCGCAGAATACGGGCCAGTTGCTCGAGCGTGTGGATTTCCAACCCATTCAGCCCGTAGCGGTGCTCGATCACGTTGCGCTGGCGCTCACTGAGCTGGCTCAGCCATTCGTGCACATAGTTTTCCGTCTCGATATTTTCGAGCCTGACATCGGGCCCTGGCGTGTTTTCATCGGCGATCGATTCGCCAATCGATAACAACGGATCTATATCTAGTGGTGCGTCAAGCGACGTCATGCGTTCGTTGAGTGACAGCAATCGACGCACCTCATGAGCCGGCATTTCGATTAGCTGGCCAACGTCCTCGGGTGTGGCTTCGCGTTCGGAATGCGTCTCCAGATGACGCATCGCACGCAGCACCATGTTAAGTTCCCGGATCACATGCACCGGAAGACGTATGGTGCGAGACTGGCACATAATCGCCCGTTCGATGCCTTGTCGTATCCACCACGTCGCGTATGTCGAAAAGCGGAAGCCGCGCTCGGGATCAAACTTCTCGAGAGCGTGAATAAGTCCCAGATTGCCTTCCTCGATAAGATCCAGCAGCGGCACACCCCGTCCGTTGTAATGCTTGGCAATATTCACGACCAGGCGCAGGTTGCGTTCGATCATCGTCTGCCGGGCGGCGAAATCCCCTTGCTTGACCAGGCGCGCATGAGTGACTTCTTCTTCGAAAGAAAGTAGTTCGTTCTGCCCGATGTCATTGAAGTAAAGCTGGGTGACATCGCTCAGCACATCGGGTCCGAAGTCGTCCTTCAAGACCGCGGCGCCGTGCGCAATTTCCTCGCCCTCTTCGTCCGCGGAAGAAAGCGGGTCTTCGGTCATGACGCCCGCTCGGGAAGATATGGCAGCGGGTCGATGGGCTTGCCGAGCCGACGAATCTCGAAGTGCAAGGCCGTTCGATCGGCGTCCGTATCGCCGATCTCGCCGATTTTCTGCCCCTTGGCGACGGTCTGGCCCTCTTTCACGAGGATCTGGCTGTTATGCGCATAGACGCTCAGGTAGGTGGCATTGTGTTTCACGATCACCAGCTTCCCATAGCCGCGCAATCCATTGCCGCTATAGACCACTTTGCCAGGCGCAGCCGCCAGAACCGGCTGGCCGCTACGACCTTCGATGCCCAGACCCTTCTGATTCGGCCCCTGGCCAAAGCCATATAACAGCCTGCCTTGCGCGGGCCATTCCCAGGTCATCTTCGAGTCGACCGCGGCGTTCGCTTTCGGCGCGGCAACCGTAAGCGGGGGCATTACGTTCGGAACTGGCGGTTTGGCTGCCGACTGCGCCGCCCCCGCGCTCGCCGGTGGCGTGGCAGCGACATCGGTTTTCGTCGGCGCAGTTTTCAGCTCGGCAAATGCCTGTTCGGAATAAGGCAGCTTGCGCGCTTTAGGTTCGGAGAACACCGGTGTTGCCAAAGGCGCGGGAAGCGGCGTGGGCTGCACATTGCCGGCTTCTGGCGTGCTTCCCTGTGGGAACAGACGCAGGCGCTGATCAATCTTGATCATCCCCGGATCATCAAGATTGTTCCATGCCGCCAGTTCGCGATAATCCTGGCCGTAATCCAGTGCGATGCTGTAGAGCGTATCGCCCTTCTTGACAACGTGATACTCGGGCCTCCAGTCGCCTTCGCGGTAGGGCTTCGTTGTTGGCTCGTCTGACGCCGGCCGCGCTTGTTCCATAGCAGGGGCGGCTTTCGAATCCGAAACCGCCATGGACGGCTGCGACTTCGCCGGTTCCACCGCAGAAACGGCGGGCGCAATGGGTGGGCTGGATTGCACCGCCGTGGCGCTCTGGGCTGCGATGACGGGTCTGGGGCCGGCGTTCTGGGAGCGCTCTATGACCGGCGCCGCAATTGGAGTGGAACCGCAGGCCGCCAGCAAGCCGGCGACGCCTGCCATCAGCACAGCTGAACGAAGACCGGCCGAAAACGACCCCCTCATACTGAGACCCCCGCAATCATCGGTACGAATTTCACTTCATCCAGGACCGACTGTGTATAGCCTTCTTCCCGCCGTTCTACAAGGACCAGCCGCTGTTCGCGAGTACCCAATGGCAGAATCAGGCGGCCCCCTTCGTCAAGTTGCTCCACTAGCATTTCGGGCAGATGCGTGGCCGCAGCAGCCATTACGATCGCGTCGAACGGGCCCTGATCCTTCAGGCCCGCGTGACCATCGCCGTGTTTCAATTTGATATTGCGCAAACCAAGTTCGCGCAGCCGCACCCTGGCTTTGGATAACAGCGCGGCCAGCCGTTCCAGCGAATACACTTCACGCGCCACCCGCGACAAAACCGCCGCCTGGTAGCCGCACCCGGTACCGATCTCCAGCACCTTGTGCAGCGCGCGGCCGCCCCGTGCCAGCTCGACCATGCGTGCAACAGTGAAGGGATTCGAGATGGTCTGTCCAAAGCCGATCGGCAACGCCACATCGTCGTAGGCTCGGCTCGACAGCGCCTCGTCGACGAATAGATGGCGGGGGATTTCTTCCATCGCACCCAGTACGACTTCGTCTTTCACACCCTGGTCGCGCAAGCGTTCGATCATGCGCCGGCGAGTGCGTTGCGATGTCATGCCTATGCCGGCGATTCTATTGTTCATCCGCGCCCACCGGACTCTTTATCGGGACAGCGGCGCATCATGTCAGCGCCGTCTCAACCAGCCAGCTGCGAACCCGATCCAGGGTGCTGTACTGGGTCAAATCGATCTGCAGCGGCGTCACGGACACTTTGCGGCGCGCGATCGCATCGAAATCCGTTCCGACCCCTGCATCCTGCGCGTTCCCCGCGGCACCCACCCAGTACACTGTTTCACCGCGAGGGTTGGTGGTCTTGACCACAGGTTCGGCTTTATGGCGCCGCCCGAGCCGGGTAACTTCGAAACCTTCCAGTTGATCGTAAGGCACGTCGGGAACGTTTACGTTGAGCAGCAGTGGCGAGACCACGGGTCGGTCGCGGAAGCGCTCGAACAGTTCGCAGGCCACGCGTGCGGCGGTCGGATAGTTGCCCGCAGCCTTGCTGGCCAACGATACCGCAATGGAGGGAATGCCTAGCAAGAAGCCCTCCGTTGCAGCGGCCACGGTTCCGGAATAAATAGTGTCGTCGCCCATATTGGCGCCGTGATTGATCCCCGAGATGACCATGTCCGGCATCTCTTCGAGCAGGCCGGTAACCGCAAGATGCACACAATCCGTCGGGGTGCCGTTGACGTAACGAAAACCATTGTGGGACCGTCGAACCATCAGCGGGCGATCAAGCGTGAGCGAATTGCTTGCACCACTATGATCGCGCTCCGGGGCAACCACGGTGATGTCAGTCAGCCTGGACATTGCCTCGGCAAGCGCAGCAAGTCCCGGAGCGAAATACCCGTCGTCGTTGCTCAGGAGAATGCGCATCGGCTGAATTGACCGGACGGAACCTCGTCCCGAAGAACGGAAGAACTGGAAACGTTAACTACCGGTCCGTTCATGCTCTCGAAGTCTGCCGGCCAGCGGCTATTGATGCGGAAAAATTGGTCGGGGCGAGAGGATTTGAACCTCCGACCACCTGCACCCCATGCAGGTACGCTACCAGGCTGCGCTACGCCCCGAATTATTCAATCACTGTTGATACAATATTTAATCTTGCACGGCAATGCAACGAGTCAACCGGCAAGACCGGGCGTAAGTTTAGCAGAGGCGAGCTGGAAGCGCGATGAGCGCGCGTATCTCGTACAATCAGGCCCGTTGAGCATTGCTGAACGCCTCATGAACGCGTCTTTTCACGCCAGCCGGCGTCCGCGGCCGGCGCACGATGTCATCGGCCGCCCGGCTACATCTCCCTCCCCGCCTCATGCGTGACCTTCTGCAACGGCGAGAGCAGATACTCCATGACAGTGCGGGTGCCGAGGTTCACTTCCGCCGAAACCAGCATGCCGGCGGAAAGGCGGTAGCGCTTGCCGTTGCGCTCCAGATAGGGGGCATCCAACGCGATCAACGCACGAAATCCTGAAGGCGGCATGACGTGCCCGCGTGTGTCCTTGCGGTCGCGCTCGCGCGTGTCGGGCAGTTCGGCTGCATCCGGGCTCACATACTCGACATGGCCACTGAGCATCCCGTATTTATGGAAGGGGAACGCGGCAAGCTTGATCTTCACCGTCTGATTGACCTCTATCCAGCCGCCGTCTTCGTTGGCGACCCAGACTTCGGCCTTGACCGGGTCGTCGCGGGGCACCAACGTCAGCAAGATGGTTCCGGGCGAGACCACAGCGCCCGGTGTATGCGTGGCGAGGTCCTTGATCACGCCATCCTGCGGCGCCTTGAGCTCCAGTAAGTCGCGCCGATACGCCTGTTTTCCCGCTTCCTGCTCAAGCCTCAAGCGCTGTGCGTTTGCTTCGCTGCGCTCGTTCTGAAGTTGTTGCCGGTACGTTGAGGTAATTTGCGCCAGTCGCGTGCGCGATTGTTCGATGGTTGCACGAAGGCTGGCGACCTGATGAGTCTGGGCCTTGAGTTCTTGCTCCTTCTCGATACGCTCGCGCGTCTTGTCGAGCAGGGCGAGCCGCGAGATATAGCCGTCCCTGGCGAGGTTCTGGTGCGCGGCTTCCGTCTCCAAATAGATAGGCACGGTCTGTTTGAGCCGGGATTCCATCTCCATTGCGCCGCTCAGATCCTGCTCGGCCTTGGCGAGCGTCGCCTGTTCGCTTTCGAGCTGGTTCTCGTAGGCACGCCGGTTGGCCCGCGATTGCGCGGTAACTTGCTGGACGAGATCATCTCTATCCCCGGGCCGGGCAGCGAAGGCAACGCCGGCCAATTCGGACTCGATGCGGCGCAGTTGCAAACGCCGAAGCGTGAGATCCGTTTCCACCGTGGCCTGATCGGCATCGGTGACTTGCGTATCCATGCGCAGCAAAACCTGGCCGGCTTTGACCTCCTGTCCGTCACCCACGAGTATCTCGCGCAGGACACCGGGTTCCGCCGGTTGCACGATTTTTACGTAACTGCTCGGGATGAGTTTCCCTTGCGCAACGGCGATGATGTCGAGCCGTCCGAAGAACGCCCACGCCAGCATCAACGCAAACAGCGCGAGCGCGATGTACAGCACTACCCGCGGCAGCGGTGGCGCATTGTCATGCTGCGCGCGCAGAATAGCCGGCGCAAAATCGAGCGCGCCGGCGTGAGAGTTCAGGCTTTTCATCGAGAAGGCCATGCAACAGACCGGCTCGCCACAGAACAACCAGAACGCGCTGCAGGGCATGCAGAACCATGCGCTGAGCTTGCCGGCCTGATGCTCATCTGCGCACGCCTTTATCGAGATCTATCTTCTCGAAGATCTCCAGGCAGGGTGGCAGCTTGTGCGCGATCATTAATATCGTGGCTTTGCCCCTCAACTGATTGATCGTTTCGCCGAACGCACTGGCGGTCTCGTCATCCAGATTGCTGGTCGCTTCGTCGAAGATGAGAATCGGCGGCCGTTTGAGCAACGCCCGTGCAATTGCAATACGTTGCTTCTGACCGCCGGAAAGCCCCGTGCCATGTTCCCCAACCGGGGTCTGGTAACCTTGCGGCAGGGTTTCAATGACGTCGTGAATGCCCGCCGCCTTGCAAGCGATTACGACATCCTCAAACGTCGCGTGCGCGTTCCCAAGCACGACGTTGTCGTAAATCGCGCCTGAGAACAGTGTCGTCTCCTGCGGTACCACGCCGAAACTACTTCGCAATTCGTTGGCCGAGAGGTGGCGGATATCGTGGCCGTCAAGCCTGATGCTGCCTTCGTTTGGTTGGTAGAACCCCTGCAGGAGTTTCGCGAGCGTGCTCTTGCCGCAACCCGACGGACCCATGATGGCGACGCACTGGCCGGATTCTATTGAGAGAGTCAGCCCTTGGTAGAGGTAAGGCAGGTTCTCGCCGAAGCGAAAAGCGAGATTCTCGATCTCGATCCTGCCCTTCCTCGCTCTCTCCCGGCTGGGCACAACGGAATGCGGTTCCTGTGGCGCGTTCATCACATCGCCGAGGCGCTTGATCGCGATGCCGGCCTGCTGGAACTCCTGCCACAACCCGACGAGTTTCAGCATCGGCTGTGAGAGGCGGCTGGCAAACATCTGGAAGGCGACGAGCATGCCGATGGTGAAGCCAATTTCCTGCATCACTATCCATGCGCCGGCGCACAGGATCGACAGGGTCAACAACTGGTCGAGTGTGTTGGCGGCGACCTGATAATTGTTGGAAAGCGTTCGAGTCTTGAAGCTTGCTTCCAGATAAGTTGCGAGGTAATCGCCAAAACGGGTATTGAGCTGCGGCTCCATCTGCAGTGACTTGACCGTCTCCAGGCCGGAGATATATTCGGTCAGAAAGGCCTGGTTGCGCGCGCCCAGCAAAAATTGCTCATTGAGCCGCGCGCGTAACATCGGGGCGACCGCCAGGCTCAGGATGATGATGGCAGTTAATATGCCCAGGGTGATCAGCGAGAGGGTCCAACTGTACCAAATCATGATCGCCAAAAAGATCAGCAAGAACGGCAGATCGAGCATTAACGTGATCGCCGCGCTTGCGAGGAATTCCCGTATCGTTTCTACCCCCTGCAGACGTGCGACCAGCACGCCCGTGGGTCGGTGCTCGAAGTAGCGCGGCGATAGGCGAAACATGTGCTCGAACACCTGCATCCCCAGCACCGCATCGATGCGGTTTCCCGTGTGCAGGATCAGGTACTGGCGCACCCAGGTCATTGCAGCGGTAAACACAATGAACACGGCGAGTCCGATGCCAATGACGGTCAGCGTATTCACGGTGTGATGGACGACGACCTTGTCGATGACGACCTGCGTAAACAGGGGTGTTGCCAAAGCCATCAACTGGATCGCAAGAGATGCCAAGAGGACGTCGCGGAACGCCCTTCGATGCTTCAGCAATTCCGGGACGAACCAGCGGAAGCCGAATGAGACGCGTGCGGCATCTTGGGCGTCCGGATCCGCGGGCGGTTTGTTTTTGCGCGTAGCCTGCAAGACCATGCCCGCGTAGCGGGCTTCGTACTCCGCCAGCGGCAGAATGGTATGACCCGAAGTACCTTGCTCGAACAACGCTACGCGCCCGTCCTCGATGCGCATGACGAAGGCGAGCCGGCCGGCGGGCGTCGCCATATCGGGTGCGAGGTCTGACTTTAATACTTCGCTTGGGGCTGGCGACAACAGCACCATGAATGGCGCCGTGAGTTTTTTCAGTCGTGCAGCCGGAAGAGCTTTGCAGCTGGTGCGCAAGCCCAGCGACTCGGCTGCGCGCTCCAAGCTATCGAATCCAAACGGTGGTGAGAGCTGGCTTGTCGCCAGGCTGTCGTCAAAAGGAATCCGGAAATACTGGCTGAGCGCCGAGAGCGCCCAGATCAGTGTTTCGCGGTCCAACGGAATCCCCCTTACCCGAGTTGCCTCATTCGGGGGTGGTACCTGCGCCGCTTGCGGACCCAATCCCTGACTCCTCAGCCAGCTTCATGGTCGGTTCTGTTGTTATGACAGGCGCGTGTGCGGCGCGCCTTGTAATCTTGCATTCCACTTTCTACGGCATCCGCAAAATTTGTCAAATCTGCCAGTTCTGCAGATTTCCCCGACGCGCCAGGAATATACGCAAAGTACTCAATCGAAATGGGTTTCCGAGGCAGGTAAGCGTGGTCACACGAACACATGCGTTTTGCATAAGCTTTTAGGCAACTGGAAAATGATGGTCCAAGCGAAGCGGTGTACTTTATCCACCCGTTACGGCGGATCGAACACGCGCTAGATGGCGTTCGAGAAAACCGCGGAAGCCGCAGAAGGATCGCCCGTGTGCTGTTACAACTTCGCGCGCGTTCGAGCGCTTTACTCGCGCAGGACGTCGAGCAGGCTCTGGATATCCCGGCGCAGGGCGGCGGGATTGAATTTCGAGGAGACGGCAGGTTTTATTTGCACGGCAGATTCATCCAGTCGCGCCCGCGCCCCGCTGATGGTAAAACCTTGCTCGTACAGCAGTTCGCGGATGCGCCGGATCAGCAGAACTTCATGATGCTGGTAATAGCGACGGTTGCCGCGGCGCTTCACCGGCTTGAGCTGGGTGAACTCCTGCTCCCAGTAGCGCAGCACGTGGGGCTTCACGCCACAGAGCTCGCTGACTTCACCGATCGTGAAGTAGCGCTTGGCCGGGATGGGAGGCAGCGGCGTCCTAGGATTGCTGCTGTGGCTGTGGCTGCTGTCCACCGTAGTTCTTCTCCACCATAGCCTTCAGTTTCTGGCTGGCATGAAAGGTCACGACCCGGCGCGCGGTAATGGGTATTTCTTCGCCGGTCTTGGGGTTACGACCAGGCCTTTGCGGCTTGTCGCGTAATTGGAAATTGCCGAAGCCGGAGAGTTTCACGCCATCGCCGTTTTCCAACGCCATGCGCACTTCTTCGAAGAACGATTCCACCATGTCCTTGGCTTCGCGCTTGTTCAATCCCACCTTCTCGAACAGCAGATCCGCGAGATCGGCTTTGGTCAGAGTCATCGGTTCACCTTATTGTCGGAGCTTGGCGCCGTATTCTTGTTCCAGAACC
>CBDDRM010000037.1:0-7259 GCA_965233135.1 uncultured bacterium
GTGATCCGAGAACGGCCGGGTTGCAGTTTAACCGTTAAGATTATGTCGCTTCGGGCTGGATTCAAGTCAAGGGTTGCCGTGCGTTCCGGACATGCACCAACGGAGTACGGCCATGGCCGCTTGTTTGATCATGGACATCGATGTGCACGTTGTCGCGGCCTGCGCGGACTATCGCAAGGGGTCGGCGCGTAAGCCGATAGCTGGACGCTTCCTGGTTCGCCGGAGGGGGCGATTGACATTCTGGCGAGTCACTGGAAGCCGAAGCGGATCGTGACGCTGGAATTCCCAAGCGCCGCACTTGCCCGCGAATGGTACGATTCGCACGAGCATCGCATGCCTGACCAAAAGCGCGTGCGGGCCGCGACCGCCGGCGCATTGTCGTCGAGGGGGCATCCTCGAGTGCCGCCATGGACGAATCGCCTTGTCACCCGGAGGACAGACGCCTGCCGTCACCTTCGATCGTCGCGTGCGCGCTCGATCGATTCTTGCAAGAATAAGCTTCGCGCAAGGCATGCCGGAACTTTGCAATGTCCCACTACTACAAGGAGACCATTATGCATTTTGCGATTTCGGCAACATGGGGGCCGACCGATCCTACCCGGGCGGCGCTGCCGTTCATCTTCGCTGCCTCGGCGCTGCAGGCCGGCGACACGGTCACGTTGATGCTGTTCCACGATTCCGTTCACATGGCCACAGCAGGCACCGCCGAAAAGATCGTGCCTTTCGGCCCGCCGCCGCGCTTTGCCGAAGTTGTAGCCCACGCTAACGCCAAGGTACTGGTCTGCAAGCCTTGTGCGGCCGCGCGCTGTATCAGTGAGGCGAATCTGGACAAACGTGTATCCATGGCGGGTATGAATGAATTTCACGCCGCTGCGGCGCAGGACAACGCCCGCGTGGTGTGCTACTAGAATTTCACGCGCTATGCCGTTGCGGCAGCGCGGGGTTTCGTGCGAATGCTCGATTTGTGCCGGTCTGCAGGCCGTCACGACTCGTGGCATGCCATGCGTCACGGGCTTGCGCCATGCTCCGCAGTGCGCTGCCGGGAGGAAAGTCCGATGACCGATCCTGTTTCCCGCCGTCCGCGCGCGCCTGTCCCGTTCGCAGGCCTACCCCAGCCCGCTTGCACCGTCTGTGGCGCCGCTTTGTCGATGCCACCCGGTCTCGATCCAACAGGCATCGCCGCGTTTGCCGAGCAGGAATCGGCGTGTTGCGCGCGTCTGCATGAAGTCATACAGCAACGTCACGCGCTCGCAACGACCGTGCAAACCGGTATCGTCGGCATGTTCGGCAGCGATGCAGCCGATACGACCGATCTGGTTGCGCAACGCAAGAGCCTTGCGCAACTCGACGCGAACCTGAAGACGCAAGCAGAGGAGCTGGCGAAGATGATGCGGCATGAGCCGGCCGACAAGCCGTAAACCGCGAACGCCTGCATAAAGTGCCCAGCCATCGCCGCGCGACATAGTCCAATCGGCTTAACACGCTCCTCGCGCTTGCCGGCGCCCGCGTGTCCCTGAACTTCCCGTTATCGCGATGCCTAACCCCGGACAGTCCCATGAGGGGGAGCTATGCAATTCGGATCGCTATTCCGGCTGTTCAAAACGGCGGCTGCAAACTGGCAGGCCGATCACGCGCCTAGCATGGGTGCCGCCTTGTCCTATTACACGGTGTTCTCGATTGCTCCGCTGCTGATCATCGTAATTGCCGTGGCCGCGCTGATATACGGTCAGGACATCGCGCACGCCGCCATCATGGACGAAGCCCGCGGGCTCATCGGAGAAAACGGTGCCCGGGCCATCGAAGGCATGCTGGCAAGTGCGCAGGAACCCAAGCAGGGTCTCGTGGCGAGTGCGCTCGGAGTCGTGGCGCTGATCGTCGGCGCCACCACGGTATTCTCCGAGATCGAGAGCGACCTGAATCGCATCTGGAAGGCAGAGCCCGACCCGCGATCGGGTTGGTGGCACTTCATCCGCACGCGCCTGCTGTCGTTCGGTCTGATTCTCGCGATCGGCTTCCTGCTCATGGTTTCTCTGGTCGTCAGTGCGGCGATCTCCCTGTGGGGCAAGTACTGGAGCAGCTGGTTCGGAGGCATGGAGGCCGTGCTGCACGCTGCCAATTTTCTGGTTTCGGTGGCAATCATCACGGTCCTGTTTGCCATGATCTACAAGCTCATGCCGCGTGTCGACATTCGCTGGCGTGACGTGTGGATCGGCGCGTTCGTGACCTCGGTGCTGTTCTCGTTCGGTAAGTTCCTGATCGGACTTTACATCGGTAAGAGCGGTGTCGAATCGAGCTACGGGGCGGCCGGCGCGCTGGTGGTGCTGCTGCTATGGGTCTATTACTCCGCGCAGATTTTTTTCTTTGGTGCGGAGTTCACCAAGGTTTATGCAGACAGCCATGGATCGCGCAGAGGCGTGAGGTCGACATCCATCAAGCCGGCGATGTCGATGCGCGCATAAGCCGGCCTGGCGCAGGCCAATCGGCGCATGCCGGGAACAGGCGCCTGCGATTCGAAGTCCGACGAGCGTTCACGTATTTACACGTTTGATCGGGCGGACTCGATCGGGCCGCCGCCTCTTGAAATTTCGTCATGACATCCAAGCACCGGCTGCTGTTCATCATTCCGGCACTGATCGCGGCCACCGTGATCGTGCTGGCCCTGATCTGGGACTGGAACTGGTTCCGGCCGCTGGTAGAGCGTCGTGCCACGGCGGCATTGGGTCGCCAGGTGACTTTACGGAATTTTGATGTCCAGGCAGGATGGCGGCCCCTGCTGGTAGCCGAGGGCATCGTCGTGGCGAATCCTCCGGACTTCCCGGCCGGCAGCGAGCTGGGTTCGATTGCCAGGCTCGGTGTGCGCGTTGACTTGTGGCGCCTTGTCGGGCGCGAGATCCATTTGCTCGAGATCAATGCGGATCGCCCACGCGGTGATCTGCGCCCCGGCCCCAACGGGACGGCCAACTGGAAGTTCGACTTCGCGGGACGTGCCGGATCGGGCCGCCCGGTGGAAATTGGCAGTCTCAATATTGCCGAAGGCCACATTGCGTTCTTCGAGCCGCAATATAAAACGGACGTGAGGCTGCGCGTGCGCACCGAGCCCGGCGGCAACGGGAAGGAGGCCCGGCTTCTGATCGATGCGGAAGGCACCTACGCCGATCAACCCATCACCGCACGTTTCGTGGGCGGCGCGGTGTTGAGCTTGCGCGAGCCCGGACACCCATATCCCGTGGATCTCGAAGCGAAGAACGGGCCGACTGTCATCACGCTGAAGGGCACGGTCGCCCGGCCTTTGCAACTGGGTGGCGCCGATCTTGATCTGCATCTGAAAGGCAACGACCTCGCCGCGCTGTATCCGCTGACCGGCGTGCCGCTTCCACCTTCGGCACCGTATACGCTAAAAGGCAAACTCGAGTACAGCGGTGAGCGTGTGCGATTCCTGGATTTTGAGGGCGTGGTGGGCAAGAGCGATCTGGGGGGAGATCTCGATATCGACCTTACGCGTGAGAAGCGGCTGATCACGGGGGCCTTGCATTCCAGGAACGTCGACATGGTTGACCTCGCGGGTTTTACGGGTGCCAAACCGAGGAAGCAGGCGGCGAAGGATCCGTGGCGTGTTTTGCCGGACAGACCGATCAACTTGCCGCGCATCCGCGCTGCCGATCTGGACGTGAACTACAAAGTGGCGAACTTCACCAACAGGAAGCTTCCGCTCGACACTCTTGCTGCCCACATCGTTATCCGCGACGGCATGCTCAGCATTGCGCCGTTGAGTTTCGGAATCGCGCAAGGCCGCATCGTGGCCAATGTGAAGCTAGACGGGCGTGACGACAAGGTCCACGCCACTGCCGACGTGGATTTTCGACGTATCGACCTGAAACGCCTGCTGCAGGAAAGCAAACTCGCCAAAGGGACGGGACTGATCGGCGGCAGCGCCCGGATCGACTCAACCGGTAACTCCACGGCGCAATTACTCGGGAACGGCAACGGCAAGCTGCAACTGTTCATGAGTGATGGCAATTTGAGTGCGGTGCTGGTGAATCTGGCGGGCCTGGAGTTCGGCAAGGCGCTGCTGTCCGCACTGGGTTTGCCTTCGCGCACCGATATCCGCTGTGCGGTCACGGACTTCGAAATGAAGCAAGGCGTCCTGCGGCCGAAGATTCTTCTCGTCGACACCGAAGAGGCAAACATCATCGGCGAGGGCCTGATAAATCTTCAGAACGAAACGCTGGACTTGACCATCCACACGGAACCGAAACGCCCCGGCATCATTTCCCTGCACGCGCCGGTGCTGGTGCGAGGTCAGTTCAAGAAGCCCGCGGTGAGGCCGCAAACCAAACAACTCGTCGCGCGCGGCGCCGCGGCGATTGCCCTTGGAGTGCTGCTGACGCCGCTGGCCGCATTGCTGCCAACGATAGAGCTCGGTCTGGGCGAGGACAACAACTGCCAGGCAGCAATCACGTCGATGACCGCCGACGATAAAAAAGCGGGCTCCGGATCAGCGCGGAAGTGATCTGGCGGTTGCGCTTGCGTCAGACCGGATGATTGCGAACGCGGATCGGGGCTAGAGAATTATGGGTGAAGAGGCAGGAGAAGTGCCTGCCTGTATCACGGGGTCGATGCCCTGGCGCACCGAGCCACGTCCCGGCGCAGTGACAGCCATGAGATCACTCGATGGGTCGATGAACGTGTTCCCCATCGCCGCCGGTGCCAGACTCGATGTCATCATCATCCGGCTGATCATCCAGCGACGCGTTCAATGCCGTCGCGAGCGCCGCATCGCCATTGACTACCGCGCTCCAGAGAATTTCCTGTCCCTTCCTCTTGCCCTTGGGAACAATCTTGAATCCTTGTGGAGAAATACTCACGACAAACTGCTTGCCGTCGATGGTAATTTCGCGTTTGAGAGTCTTGTCCAATACGGTTGGCATGGGGTGTTCACCTCGGCTGTTGAGTTGGCTTGTTGGCTCATAGACCCGACGAAGACACGAGGGTTCGCGGAAATCTTGCTAAGCCAGCAAAAACAGAACACTGGATACGCCGCCCGGGTGCACGCAAGGAACAATTCGACGATGGGTTTACAAACAGTTGCTTATTTGCCGATGCGCGGTGGGAGGCCGACTCCGAAGGACCGGCCGCAGCGAGAAAGCCCGCGCAGAGTCACCTGACGGCGTAGCCGCGCCTTTCCAGGCAAGCATCCAGCGCGCGGCCGTAAGCTGCAGGGCCCGTTTCCGGATTGCGATGTTTGCGCAAGTCCGGATCGTATCCGGACTCATGCGTTGCCCAACGACTGCAGTCGTGGCGATCCTGCGCAAATTGTTGCGGGTTTTGGCCAGAACGTGCAGAGACGACCGGATATTGCGCATTGCCCGCGCTGCGTTCCTCGGTCAAGTGGCCCAAATTCATAGGAGGCAAAGACCCGACGGGCCCCCATTCAATGACCTCACTGGAACCCGCGGAGGGGGTGGCAGCCATCACGTGGCCTCGCTGAGTCGTCGGTACATAAATTCTCGATGGGGCAGCGCCGTCGTAGTGATGGACAGGCTCTGGTTGCGTGCGCTGAGCGTAAAGAAGGGGGACGGAAAGCGCCGCCAATGCACCGAAAAACAGAAAAGGCCCCGCACTATGATGATGCCCGTGCCCATGTCCATGCCAGCGGCCGCCATGAGCCTGAACCGTCGTGGCGGCGTAGCTCATGAGTGCAAGCGCGATCAGAAATTTTCTCATGGCAGTGCTCCTTCTCGTCAGGCCAATAGTCAGCATAACGCAGCACTGGCGTGCAGTGAACCAAACTGCGAAATCCGCTCCACGCCGCGTCGATCTTCATTGGAAGGCAACATAGGGCCCGATGCCCGTTGGAGTGCTTCGCCCTTCGATGGCAATGTAAACCCTGCGGCCGAAAAAGAAAGGAAGTCCCCAATCGAATCGCGTCGGGTCCGAGTTTGGTCCCGCGAGATTGCTGAAAGCGAAATTTGCCGGGTTCGCGGAGAAGAAGGCATCGGCGTTGGATACGCGGAAATTGACAACCGCGGCTGCGCCGGTTGCGCTGCGCATCGTGGCAGAAAGATTCTGCGTGGAGGCGGGGCAGTAAAAGTCGGGATTCCGCTGGCAAAGCGGCTGCCCGGTTGAGGCAAAGTAGAGCGCGTTCGAGCCCGAATCCAGGAAGCTGTTGCTGTAATTGACCGAGTTCAACTGCGTGCTGAAGGCGCCCGTGTTCTGGTTGACGCGGATGATCTGCGGGTTGACCGGCACGTTGTTACCGCGCGTGCCGATGCCGAAAATGAGCGCACCGTCCACGTTCGGCGCCCCGGTGTCTGCGATCGAAGGCAGGTCGATGATGATGCCATTGTTGTCGAGCGAAAACAGTCCCACCGGATTTTGCACCTGACGCTCGAGACTGACCGCGACTGACCGGCATCCTGTGGCAGGACACACGTAATAAGCGCCGGGAACTGCGCTCTGCGCGCACGGGGCGCCGCAGTCCTGCAGAAACAGGCCAATACCCAGTATGCCATTCGCACCGAGGGCCTGTGCGCTGTCACGAGCCGGCCCGGTACTCGAGCAGCTGGCAGGAACAACGGAGAAATCCGGGTCGGCGATCACCTGCATGGGCGCGGAGCGAGCAAGCTCGCCAGCGATGCGGATGTCTGCGACTTTCACTGGTCCCCACGTGTAACCGCTGACGAACTGAGCGCATTCGACAACCGGACTGCCGACGCTATCGGTTTGCTGGCGCAAGAAAACTGACGGTGCGAGTACCGAGGACAGGATGCGAAGTCCCGTTGATCCGGTATCGACCAGCACGCGATCGATCGACTGACAGTCCGTCCTGTCGCCGGGTGTGCACAATTCCACCGTAGTGAACAGCAGATTGACGTTGTTGGCCGGTCCGGGGCCGACCGACACGGCCTGCACGTTGGGCGCCGCGAAAGTGGCATCGTTGCCGCCGCCGCATGCACTGGTCAGCAACAGCAGTCCCAGCGCCGCTACCGTTGCGGCTGTGCGCATACCGCCGTCTTGTGCCAGGTTCATTGCAACTCGTCGGCGCGAACGCCGTGCGGCAGCAATTGCGGAAGGTGGGCCTTGCCGTAGAACGCACGCATCTGCCCGCTCGCCTCAACGACGAAGTCCGGCTCGCGTACGGATACCTGCCGTCGGCCGGATTGCGCTGTGGCGGCCGTCGCTGCATAGCGAGCGAAATAGCGGCCCAGGATTTGACGCAGATCCGGAACCAGAGGACCTTCCCAGGTGATTGCGAATAC
>CBDDRM010000038.1:0-11208 GCA_965233135.1 uncultured bacterium
GCTCGCCTGCGTGAGAGGCTGAAGCAGGAAGTACCAGACCAGGGTGGCGCTGCCGACCATGACCGTTGCCGCATCGAGCCAGAACTGGACGCGGTCGACCCTGCTTTCCAGCTTTTCCGAAAAGCACAGCAAGGCGGCGAACACGAGAGGATAGAACGCGAGGTATCCGGCGTCGGCGAAAGAGGGGAATGCCGCGACTTTCAGTACGACCGTGAGATAAAAGTAATAAAGATTGCCAGCCCAGTAAACGAAGGAGGCCAGCGCAAACAAACGCCAGCCCAGGCGGCGGCGCCTGGTGAGCGTAATCGCCGTGGAAGCGCGCCACGCGACCGCGGCAAGAACCAGTTGCAGTTCGAGAGCCAGTGCCAGTAACAGATTCGCGAGTTGGCCGGCAAGCCCGGCGCCCCCCTCATCGCTCCATCGGTATGGGACCCAGACAAGATATAGCGCCAGCAACACGCCATTGACCAACAGGGCCCAGGTGGTCCAGTCGTCCAGCCTGTATCTTTTCCAGGCGGATGCGCTCAGCGCCGCGGCCGGTGACGATCCTCCTGGAAGAGTCCTTTCATTCGCATTCATGAAACGAGATGGTATTCAATGCCACATCCAATCTTCCAGTGGCGCTGAACCACGCACCTGAGGCAAGACAATCGAGCGGTTTCGAAGGAGACAGCAGGCCGCAGTCAAATCCCCGGTGCCTTCATGCGCAAGGCGGCGCTGCGGATGCCGCCCGGTCAAGACCCCGGTCATGGAAGGCTGCTCCGCTTTGTCAGAAAGGGCAATCAGGTAAACAGAGCGCTCATCATGCAGACCCCATTATGACGTCCAAGTTCAGTCATTCATTCCGTGGGCATCGACGTCAAACCATCCCGATGCATCGAAAATGCACTTCGTGGCTGTGCGCGACACATCGATGCCGGGATTGCGCCACCGGCTGCCTGCCCCGAGCCGTTTTCCGAAAGCACGCCATTGAGCCGCGGGGCTCGCTCCCGCCGCGTCCAATATTCAGCCCGAACGCGCAGAACGCGGCCGGCCCGAACTTGTCTAGCCAAGATGTTCCTCACGCTCTGGTGCCTCCTCACGCTCGTTCTCGCCGCTATGCTGCCGGGCACGACGTTCGCGCCAGCGTTCGGGATGCGGACGCCGGATCGCAACGCGCCCGCGCAGTGGCTGCAAGCGCATTCGCTGTATCGTGGGTTAAGCGGCATTGCGGCCGTGCTCGAACCCATCGCCATGCTCGCGGCCGCCGTGATGACGGCCTTGTTGCGGGACTGGCGACCCGCGCTGCTCTCGGCCCTGGCGGGCGCTGCGTGCCTGGCGGTAAGTCACCTGGTGTATCGGGTCATCACTCATCGCGCCGACGTGCAGATCGTGCAGTGGCTTGCGCAGGCGCCGCCCGACGACTGGCACACCTGGCGCAACGAATGGAACGTCTCGCAATGGGTGCGCTTCGTATTGCAGCTGGTCGGTTTCGCTCTGCTCGCCCTGGCAACGCTCATCAGTCCGCTGGCGCAGGATTGAGCATGCGCACCGTTGTGGCCTGAATGCTGTGCCGCGAATTTCTCGCTGCTTTAACGGCGCCGTGGAGTACATGCCGGCACGCGCGACAAACCTTGGCCGTGCGCCAATGTCCAACTTTCACCGGAACCGCGCTTGCGCCCGAAGCGATCGCACCGTCGGCCGGTCTATTCACATCGCGCGCAAGCGCCTCCAAAGGAGTTACGGGAATGAAAATCTTCAGCGCTTTGGTTGCAATGTCATGCGTGTTGAATACCGCCGCATGGGCCGCAGATCCAAAAACGGTCGAAGAACTCGCAGTGATTGGCCAGGCGGAAAGCGCACGGCTGGACAAGAGCACCATTGTGAGCCGCGGCGACCAGATCCGTTTCGACGTAAGCGTGGCATGGCGCGATCCGGCGCAGCGACCGGAAGGGGCCGCGGCGACAAGGGTCGTGCGCTATGTCGCGAACTGTAAAGACAAGACGCTTTCACTGGCCATGGTCGAAACCAGCGACCAGGACGGCAGAACCCTCAAGCGCTATCTGGTTCCGCCTGGCACCGGTGAGTACGCGGCACCGCAAGCGGGTTCCCTGGAAGCCGGCTGGCTGAGCCAGGCCTGTCAGCCTCACTGATGCCCGGTCGGTGCAGCGTCGACGCAGGCTAGATGGATTCGACGAACTTCGCCAACGCGTCGCGATCGGCCTTGTTCAGTGCACGGAAGAATTCCCGCGACTCCGCCGCTTCGCCACCGTGCCACAATATCGCCTCGCTGACATCACGTGCGCGACCGTCATGCAGCAGCGACGTGCCTCCGCCCACGGTCTTCGACAGACCAAGGCCCCACAACGGCGGCGTACGCCAGTCGCGCGGACCAGCGGCGAAATCCGGTCGACCGTCCGCGAGACCCTCGCCCATGTCGTGCAGCAGCAGATCCGTGTACGCGTGAAACACCTGGTTGGATAGCTGCGGCAGCTTCGCAAAGCTGCCGGTCTTGAGCTCCGGCACGTGGCAAACAGCGCACTTGGCATCGCTGAACAGCCGGGCACCGCGCTGTACTGCGGCATCCTGCGCGCCGCGGCGCGCCGGCACCGCGAGACCTTGCAGCCAGAGTTCAAGCGCGTCGATTTCGTGATCGATGATCTCGGGCACATTGCCCGGCAGTTGCTGTGCGCAAACGCGCTGCACAGGGGGACAGTTCTGTTCGGCAAACAGGTTCGAATTCACGCCCATGTCGGCGAGCGCCGCGGCCGCAATCTGCTGCTTGAGGCCCGGTACGTTGGCTTTCCAGCCGAAACGGCCCATCGCCATGCGCCGGTTGACCGCGTCCCATACGCGGTTGGGACGGCCGTTGATATTGTGTGCTCGCTGGCTGCGCGCAATGGCGAGAATAGTCTCTTCGGGGATCGCTTCGAGAAAGCCGGTGCCCACGAGCGGCTGCGCCAGGCGCAGGGATAGCATCGTTTCGTCGCCAAGCTCGCCGAACTTCGCATGCTCGATGCGCAGTCTGGGCTTGCGCAGCGTGACTTGCTCGCCGTCGGCGAACGCGACCGCTTGTTCTTCCCACTCGACGAACAAGTCCGCCTCGTTGGGCACCGGTGCCCCGACATAGGCAAGATCCACGTTGCGTCCGTCGAGCGAGCGGTTCTGGAGCTGGTCGCCGTAATGTGGATGGGGCTTCGGTCCGCCGTGTTCGTCGGTCCCGGAAATGCTCAGCCGGACCATGAGCGACAGCAGTTGTTCATCCGCGGCGCCCGGTGGCGTGCCCCGGCTGTTGTTGATATGACAGGCACTGCAGCGATCCGCAACGAACGTGGGTCCGAGGCCCCAGTCGCCGTTGAGCGAAACGACCGCGGCCCACTGGCGGTTGAACACACTGCGCCCGACCATGAATGTCTGACGCTGGCGTGCATTCAAAACTGGCGCCGGCTCGGAGAACGCCTGGGCATCGAAACGATGGAGCGTGAAACTGCCGGCGGAGAGCGCCGCTACGTCGGCCGCCTGATCGCCCAGCGCAGCCGGTGCCGTTGCGAGCAACAACGCCGGCAACAGCATGCGAGGGGAGGCAAGAAGCGAGCGGCTGCGCATGGAGAATGAATTATTGCCGGTCCGATCGGGCAACTTAATGCATCCGCCCTGCCGCCGCAAGGCCGATTCACCGCTATCATGCTTGTCTCGGCAGCGCGCATGCCGTCCGGAAGAGGACATCATCATGGGGGTATTCAGCGGCTCTCGCCCGGTCGGCCTCGGCGAAAAGTACGGCGTGCTCAAGGCACCGCCCGCTACGCCCAATGCCGTGAGCAGCCAGGCAACCGGGGGATATCACAAGGTCGCGCCACTCGCCTACAAGGGCACACTGGAGCAGGCGATGAAAGCGCTCAAGGCAATCGTCGAGAACATGCCGCGCACGCAGATTGTGGAGATCAAGAACGACTATCTGTACGCCGAGTTTTCCAGCGCCGTTTTCGGCTTCGTCGATGATGTCGAATTTTATTTTCCGCAGGACGCAAACGTGATCGACGTACGGTCTGCCTCCCGGCTGGGCTATAGTGATCTGGGCGTGAACCGCAAGCGCATTGAAACCATCCGTGCACGACTCGAGCAATCCGGAGCCTGACCAGGGGGCAGCGCCAGGGGCGCGCGACCCGGTCACGGAGCAGGCGCCCGAGGAGCAAGTGCCGCCGTGGTGGAAGCGCTCGCCGCCACTGGCTGCCGGCGCGGCAATGGCTATCGGCCTGGCGACCCTCTGGTTTGGAAACATGCTCGGACGCGTACCCCTCGATGAACAATCGACGTTCGGGTATCTGCTCATGATGCCGATGCTGCTGATCGTGCCGGTGTTTTCCGCGGCGGGGTTGCGGCTGGCGTGGGAAGCAGTTCGCCGCCAGGGCGTCGGGCTTCCGCGGCTGCTGGCACTCGCAGCCATGGCTGCCAATGGGCTGGCGATGCTGCGCTTTGGCAGCGCGCTGGTACGCATCTTCGGCACCTGACAGCCCTCAGGGTTTATAGCTAAGCGAATGATCCGCGGGCCTTTTTTCTGGCGAACAGCCATGCAATTAATTTGTCACAGTCGTCTCGCACATTGCGTGTTAGCTTGTCGCCGCCCGCCCATTCACCGGACACTGCCTATGGAAAAGAACGAGCAACCCACACCGCCGTTTGGCAATGCCGCCGACTACGTCGATGCCCTGAGCCGGCGTCCCTCCCCGGACAAGCCGAAACACAAGTTCATCGAAGGCCGCCGGATGCGGGATAAATTCCTCGACAAAGTCATCGTGCCCGACGACGTAGAGGCGCCACAGCCGGGCTGAATCTGCAGGCACCGGTTCCGAAGCAGCCACATCGCCGGCTGATGCGCTCGACGCAGCGCCCAGAATGAGTGCCGGAGCGCGGGGCTTGATGCACTCCACAAGTGCGTCTGCGCATTGACGCTGGCGCGTCGATCCCCTTGCCCTCCCATGCCGTGCCCCGCTTTTCAGCTCCGGGCATGCTTCCTGCGGTGGTTCGGGCCGAGCACGCAACAGCGGGCGCGAACGAATGAGGCAAGCATGACGCAAAACAATCTGACAACGCTTGGCGAACCGGCTTCGCTCGCAGCTAGCCAGGGCGGGAGCAGTGCCGCGCCGGTGACGGGCGAGCGAGATAACGATGCGCAGCGCGAGGCGATTTATGTCGACGTGCTGAACACTGGCTCCTGCGCGGTACGCGTGCGCAGCCTAACGCATTTTTTCGAAGCGGACCGCACGCTCAAATTCGACCGCGCTGCGGCATTCGGCATGCGGCTCGACCGCCCTTGCGGATCTGTCGTGCGCTTCGAATCCGGCGAGATCGCGCGCGTGCGCCTGGTGCGCATGTCCCGCCCGACCGCCCTCGCGCCTGAGTGGCGCTCCGTCGGTCATCGCCCCGGCGGAGTAAAGCAGCGCCGCCTGAGAACCTGACGCATCCCCCGGAGCACCGATGTCTACGGCCCTTGCGTTTGCTGCGGCCGTAGAGGTCCCTCCGGCCCGCATTCTGCGGGAATCCTGTTGCGCCATCCCCGATTCAATGCCAATCTTTCGGCGTTGGTGCAGCCCGGCGTCTTCGCTGCCGGTCGAACGGGATGATTCCATCCCCTGTTCGTGCGCCCGATTCGCAGCAAAGTCCGACCGTTAACGATGTCGTCATGATGTAATTCGCACGCGCACGCTACGTGCGAACGCCGAGTCTCGTTGTCAATGCCAGGGCTATGTCCATGAGCATGAGCATCGTGCCTTTCTTTTTCGATGTGCTCGCCTACAGTTCGATATTCGTACTGGTGGTGCTCGGCCTTGGCGTGATCGCCAGCATGATGGGCATTTTCAATTTCGCGCACGGCGAATTCGTCCTGCTTGGCGGCTACACGGTGTACCTGTTTCAAAGCAGCGGACTGCCGACGTGGGCAGGCATGATCGCCGCACCCGTCGCGGTGGGCATTGTCGGGCTGACGCTGGAGCGCACCGTCATCCGCCGTTTCTACGCAACGCCGATCGTGGCCATGCTGGGCACGTACGCGATCGGCCTCGCGCTGCGCGAAGCCGTTCGAACGTTCCTCGGCGGACAGTTCTATTCCGTCACGGCGCCGCTGGTCGGTTCACTCGCGTTTGGCGAAATTTCAATTTCGAAATGGCGCACTGCAGTCATCCTGATCACGGTGCTGGTCATGGTGGGCTGCTGGTTGCTGCTGACGCGCACGCGTTTCGGTCTGCAGGCGCGCGCCGCCCTGGAGAATCCTGCACTGGCGCGCGCGTCCGGAATTTCCACTTCCCGTGTTTATGCAGCGACCTTCACCTTCGGCGCCGCGCTTGCCGGGCTTGCTGGCGGACTGATGGTGCCGATCTACGCGATCAGCGCGGATATGGGCGTGCCCTTCCTGATCAAATCTTTTCTGGCGGTCATGCTCGGCGGCCTGGGCGGTTTCGAAGGCGCGATCGCGGGGGCAGCGCTGGTGGGTGCGACCAGCGCCGCATTGCCGTGGGTGATCAAGCCGGTGGTGGCGGACGTTCTTGTCTTCGTGATCGCGATCGCGATCGTGAAACTTCGGCCGGAAGGCCTTTTATCCAAGTGGAGGACCTGATAATGAAGAACGACGAGCGCAATCGCCGACCGCTTTCCGTTTCGCGCCGGCTGTTCCTGCAACGTGCCGGTTTGCTCTCAGGCATGATCGCATTGGGCGGGGGAAGCTATCTGTACAATCCGCGCGGCAGTTGGGCCGCGGCGCCGATCAAGGTTGGCATCGCCACCGACCTCACCGGCGCCATCAGCTGGGGGGGCATCCCCAATTCGCAGGTGGCCAAGATGGTGATCGACCAGATCAACCGGGACGGCGGCGTCCTCGGACGGCCGTTGCAGATGATCCTCGAAGATACCGCCACCAATGAACAACTCGCGGTCACCAAGGTGCGCAAGCTGGTCACCCAGGACAAAGTGGATGTCGTGTTCGGCGGCATCACCAGCTCGATGCGTAACGCCATCAAGGATACGATCGTCAATCGCGGCAAGACACTGTATATCTACCCGCAGCTGTACGAGGGCAAGGAATGCACGCCCTACCTGTTCTGCACCGGACCGACGCCGGCGCAGCAATGCGACACTTTCATTCCCTGGCTGATCAAGAACGGCGGCAAGAAATTCTACCTGCCGTCCGCCGACTATGTGTGGCCGCACGTGCTCAATGAATATGCACGAAAGACCATCGTCAAGAACGGAGGCGAGGTGGTGGGCGAGGAGTACTTTCCGGTCGACCACAATGAATACAGCGCGGCGGTCAACAAGATCATGTCGAGCGGCGTGAACGTTGTGTTCAACACCACGATTCCGCCGGGAGTCGCCGCTTTCTTCAAGCAACTCAATGAGGCCGGATTTCAAAAGAAGGGCGGGCGGCTCGCCTGCGTTTACTACGACGAGAACGCGCTGGGCATTACACCGGCGCACGAAATCGAGGGGCTCGCGAGTTGCCTGGATTACTTCAAGGCCATCAACGATCCGTTCGGCAATCAATTGCAGGCGCAATACACCAAACAGTTCGGCGACAAGACCGCCTTTACCGCGGGCAGCGGCGCAACCGGCATGTATCGGGGTATCAAGCTTTGGGAGTCGGCGGTCAAGGAAGCAAAAAGCGTCAAGCGCGAACCTGTGGCTGCCGCGCTGGATCATGCAAAGATCAGCGATGGGCCCGGCGGCGGATGCGAAATGGTGCCGGGTACGCGACACGTCAAGATGAACATGTATACCGCCGTGTCCAAGGGCGGCAAGTACGAGATCGTCGAGAAGAGCAAGGGTCCGGTCATGCCGGGCGAGTGCGGTTGAGTTCCCGCAAGGCAGCGTCCACGCGCAGCGGTGGACGCTTCCTACTTCCATTATTGACAACAGCATGTCCGCGCCTACTGACCTTCCCGTGAAGCGAACCCGCCGCACGCTCCCGTACATCGAGGGCGTGCTGCTGGTTTTATTCCTGGCGTTGCCGGTTGTGCTCGACGATTTCTGGGTGCTGTTCACCACGCGCGTGTTCATTCTCGGCTTGCTGGCGCTATCGTTCGACCTGGTGTGGGGCTATGCGGGCATTCTGTCGTTCGGCCAGGCGCTTTTCTTCGGCGTCGCCGGCTACAGTTGCGCGCTGCTCGCCACCCAGGTCGGCATAACGTCGGTTCTGCTGTTGCTGCCCGCCGCTGCGCTGGCCGGGCTGGTGGTCTCGGTGGCGCTCGCCGTTCTCATTCTGCTCGGCAAGCGGGTGCCCACCAGTGTCTTCGTGGCACTTGGCACCTTGACTGGTTCGTATGTGGTGGAACGCCTGGCACGCGGATGGTCTTACGTTGGCGGCCAGAACGGCATTCCCTCGCTGCCGCGATTTACCGCGTTCGGATATGAGATCGCGGAGGGTCCGGTCTTTTATTATTTCGCGCTGGCCATTCTTGCGATCGTCTATCTGGGTTTGCGTTGGCTGACGCGCTCACAATTCGGACTGGTGCTCGCCGGAATCCGCGAGCAGGAACCCAGGATCGCATTCTTCGGCTATTACGTGCAGAACTATAAAGGCGTCGTGTTCGCCATCGCCGGCCTGGTCGCGGGACTGAGCGGCGGGCTGTACGCATTTCACGAAGGCTATGTCGGACCGGGACAGCTCGGGCCGGTTCTCTCGACGCAGGTCGTCCTGTATGTACTGTTCGGCGGGGTCGGAACGCTGATCGGCGGCATCATCGGTGTTTCCATGATTGAGTTGTTCAGCTATTACCTTTCCCAGATCTGGGAGACCGGCTGGCCCATCGTGCTCGGATTGTTGCTGCTCGTCGTGGTGATGTTCAAGCCCAGCGGACTCATCGGATTTTTGGTGAGCCCGCGCGAGCGCGTGGGGTCTTTCGGCGCGCGCGCGCGACGGCCCGAAGACGCCGAGAAACCCGCGCGCGCGGCGGCGCAAACCCGATGAACACATCCGCTGAAACCGGCAACATACTGGAGGTACGCGGCCTCAGAAAATCCTATGCCACGCTCACGGCTCTCGACGGGGTGGACCTGAACGTCGGCGCCCAGTCGTTTCACGGGCTCATCGGCCCGAATGGCTCCGGCAAGAGCACCTTGCTCAAATTGATCGCCGGCGCGGAATCCCCCACAGGCGGTTCGGTGAGTTTCCTGGGCAGAGACATCACGCGCGCGACGCCAACCGGGCGTTCGCGAGCCGGCATGAGCCTGAAGTTCCAGATCACCAGCATCCTCCCGGCGCTCAGTGTTTACGACAACGTGCTGCTCGCGGTGCAGGCCCAGGATTCCATGACCACGCTGCTCTTCTCGCGCACGAGAGACTCGCTGCATCGGCGCGTCATGGACATGCTGCACCAGTTCCGGCTCGACGATCGCCCGGATGAACTCGCTGGAACGCTTGCGCACGGCCAGCAGCAATGGCTCGAAATTTCCATGGCACTGGCGCGTGAACCCCGATTGCTGCTGCTGGATGAACCTACCGCCGGCATGAGCGCGCAGGAGCGCCGCGCCACCGGAGATTTGCTGGCCCCGATCCGGCAACGCTGTTCCATGCTGATCGTCGAGCACGACCTGGATTTCATACGCGACATCTGTGACACGCTCACCGTGCTGGACCAGGGCAGCATCGTCGACAGCGGGCCCACGCAGATCGTGCAGAACAGCGACAAGGTCAAGGAGGCCTATCTTTCCCATGCCTGACGTCCCGCAAGCCGGCTCGCCGCTGCTCGCGGCATCGGACCTTTGCACCTATTACGGCACCAGTCAGGCGCTGTTCGATGTCTCGTTGCGCGCACCTTCGCGTGGCGGCGTCGCCGTGCTCGGCCGCAATGGCGCGGGAAAGACCACATTGCTCAAGTCGCTGTCGGGTGATCTGAAACCCGCTCGCGGCTCCATCCGCTTCAATAACCTCGAGGCGACGCGGATGCGCACCGAACAACGCGTGCGCGCGGGCATCGGCTATGTTCCACAGGAGCAGGGCGTATTTGCCAGACTCACCGTGCGCGAAAATCTGCTGGTCGGCGCAATGGCGACCGCGGACGGCAGACGCGGCATTGAAGAAGTCGTGGCGCTGTTCCCGCGGCTCGGGCAGCGCATGGCACAGCAGGCCGGCACGCTCTCGGGCGGAGAACGCAAAATGCTGGCGATTGGCCGCGCGCTGCTGGCGCGCCCG
Organism: uncultured bacterium; assembly: GCA_965233135.1. Taxonomy (GTDB): domain Bacteria; phylum Pseudomonadota; class Gammaproteobacteria; order Burkholderiales; family JACQAP01; genus JACQAP01. Next base: position 10,160 of record CBDDRM010000038.1, read on the forward strand.
TATCTTCTGATGCTCGACGAGCCAACCGAAGGCGTATGGCACGGCGTCGTCGATGAAATCGGCCAGCGCCTCGAAGAGCTGGCGCGAAATATCGCCGTCGTGATCGTTGAACAGAACCTGAAGCTGGCGCTGCGGGTTTGCGAATTCTGTTATGTCATGGATCGGGGCCGCATCGCGCTCAGCGGCGAATCGCACCGCATCCGCGACGATCCTGAACTCATCCGTCTGCTCGCACCCTGATTTTCGATCGGGGATTTCTACAACAACCAGAAGGAGGCCATCATGGTGCAGTACCCGACACCTGAACAAATCTGGGATGCCGCCGAAGAAGTCGGTCTTGAACTGACCGAAGACGACGTGAAATCCTATCTCGGACTGATCAAGCCGAACATCGATGCGTACAACATGGTCGATGCCATGCCGGACTATCTGCCGGCCGTGAAATATCCCCGCACACCGGGATACTTTCCCGATCCCTCGGAGAATCCCCGCAACGCGTGGTATGTGAGAACTTCCATCAAGGGCGCCTCCTCGGGCCCCTTGAAGGGCAAGAAGGTGGCCGTCAAGGATAACGTCATGGTGGCGGGCGTGCCCATGATGAACGGCAATTCCATCCTTGAAGGCTATGTTCCCGATGTCGACGCAACCGTGGTCGCGCGCCTGCTCGAGGCCGGTGCTGAAATCGTTGGCAAGACGCATTGCGAGTCGTACTGTATTTCCGGGGGCAGCCACACCGGCGCCAAGGGTCCGGTGCACAACCCGCACAAGATGGGCTATTCCGCCGGGGGCTCTTCCTCCGGCAGCGGCGTCGCAGTTGCAATGGGCGAAGCCGACATGGCGCTCGGCGGTGACCAGGGGGGTTCCATCCGCATGCCCTCGTCGTGGTGCGGCATCTATGGCATGAAGCCCACGCACGGGCTCGTTCCCTATACGGGCATCATGCCCATCGAGATATACGTTGACCACACCGGGCCGATGACGGCGACGGTCGCCGATAACGCGCTCATGCTCGAGATCATCGCCGGACCGGACGGCTATGATCCGCGGCA
>CBDDRM010000039.1:0-2912 GCA_965233135.1 uncultured bacterium
TCCGGCGCAGGTGGCGAACGGCCTCAAGGAGGGCACCATCGATGCCGTATTGTTACCGTGGGAACAGGCAGGCGCGTCGGGCATCGACCGGCTGACCCGCTCGCACCTGGACTTCGGGCCACGCAACTCCGGCCTCAGCGCATCGGTGTTCGTATTCGCGATGAGTTCGTCGAGCTACCGCGGACTTCCGGAAGATCTGAAGCTCGTGATCAATGCCAACAGCGGCGCCGATACGGCGGGCTGGATCGGGCGCGTCATGGACGAGGCCGCCGCGACTGCCCGCAAATCGGCGATCGAACGCAACGACGCCGCGCGACCAATCACGGCAGACGAAGCATCGCGATGGCGCAGCGCGGGAAAGTCCGTGCTCGAGACCCGGACCCAAGCCATGGAGAAAGCCGGACTGCGCGCGGGCCCTTTGCTGGAAAGTGCGCGCAACTACCTGCAAGCATTCGATGCAGCCGATTGAGCCGGTCCAGTGTGCCTAGAATCGTTTTGGCGGATTTGCCCGCCACACTGCCGGGCTTGCCACCGATCCGAGCGCATCAAGATAAAGCGAAGGCGCCATTTCATAGGCATACGCGCCCAGGCGTCCGAGCAGATCGTTAACCCGGTCGGGATATGCCGCCGCCTTGTTCTCCGTCTCCTGCGGATCATTGGACAGATCGAACAGTTCTATTTTGGTGGGGAGTGCCGCGTGCACGATCAATTTCCATTCGCCGACGCGGATGGCGCCGTGAAAGTCATCGACGTTGACAAGCAGCTCCTTGTGCGGCGTGAGCTGGCGATTGGCAATGGCCGGCCACGCATCCAGGCCATCGGTACGCTGCTCGGTGTCCGCCATCGCCCCCGCAAGATTGCGCAATGTGACGTTGATATCGGTCACGTGCAGCGCTTCCGTGACAACCGATTTCGGTTTGATCCGTCCGGGCCAGTGCAACAGCGCCGCTGCGCGCACGCCGCCTTCGTACAGGCTGCCTTTGCCTTCCCGGAAAGCGCCATTGTCCGCAGCCGCATTGCGTACATCGCCATCTCCAGTGGCAAAACGCATGGGCACGGCGCCGCCATTGTCGCTATGAAAGACGATCACGGTGTTACTCAGGAGATCACGGCTCTCGAGGGCGGCGACCACCTGCCCCACCGCAAGGTCGACTCCGCTCACTGCGGCGAGATAGTTGCGCCGCGAATCGTCGCCAACTTTCCGGTAAGGATCGGACAGCGCTTGCGGTACCGCCGCGTAGTGCGCCGGTGCATTCAAGGCCATGACCAGGAAAAGCGGCGAGGACAGATCGTGGCGCTGGATGAGCGAAACGGCTTCGCGGGCCAGCAGCTCGGTGACGTAACCGCTCTCCCTGACCGCTCGTTCGCCGCGATGCCAATCCGTCTTGCTGCCCTTGCGCAGCAGCGACTCCGTCGTACCGGCTAGCGACCCATAAAACGAATCGAACCCGCGATGCGTGGGCCAGAATTCGCGTTTCGAATGTCCCAGCATCCAGTCACCGACAAACGCAGTGCGATAGCCGACCGCCTTGAGTTGCTGGGCCAGGGTTCGTTCTTCCAGCGGCAAACCGTAGCGGCTGGCACGAGTAATGGACATCGTCTGCAAGCCATAGCGCATGGGATAACGGCCGGTGAGCAATGCTGCACGCGACTGGCTCGAATAAGGCTGTACGTAGAATGCAGTCAGAACCGCGCCACCCGCGGCCAGGCGATCGAGATGCGGCGTGCTCGCCTCCCCGCCGTTGAAGCCCGCATCGCGCCAGCCCAGATCATCGGCCAGCACGTAAACGATGTTAGGCTTGTCTGCCGCCTGGGCGAAGCATGCTGCGGCTGCCAGCAGACACAGCGCGGTGCACCGCAAGATCCCCGCGTGAAACATGGCAAAAAGCACGGTAATTTTTTTTATCCGCATGGCGGCGGTGCGAAAAGAGCATTGATGATACGGCCTCGTGACCGTGATCACAACGCAAGGGTGGCCCCGCTTGCCGCCGAGTTCTGGAGTTGATGCAATGCAATCCCGTCAGATCGTGATGGACTGGCTGAACGCTGCGGCGGCCCGAGTGCGCTGGCAGATCCGGCTTCGCGAAGGGATGGCTGCCGGCGCGTGCCTGCTGCTGCTTGCGGCGTGCAACGCGGTCATCGTGCGCACCCTTGCAAATTCTCCGGTGACAAGTGCGCTGCAGGCGTTGCTGCTGCTGTGCGCGATCGCGGTGCTGGCCGGATTCGCCATCCGGATCTGCCGCAGACCGCAACTGCGCAATGTGGCCGCCGCCGTAGACGCCCGCGCGCGCCTGAACGACGCGCTTCTGAGCGCGCACTGGTTCATGACCAGTGCCCGGGCCGATCCGTTTGTCGAACTGCATTTGCGGCGTGTCGCGCAACTTACCGCGCATCTAGATGCGCGTGCGCTGTTTCCGCTGAAAATGCCGCGCAACGCCATCTACGTCACGGCCGCATCGCTAGTGGTCGTTGTCATGGCGGCCATCGTTCCGGTTGCCACCGATGATTCGCAAGCCATTTCCGGGGCGCGCAGCAGGAACCAGGCGCCCACGGCGAACAGCACCATGCCTTCGCCGGCAACGCAGCTCGAGGTGACAGCGCAGGCCGCGCAGCAGCAGGAATCGACGCTATGGAATCAATTGACCGCGCTGGCTGGTGAATTGACGCACCTGCCGCAAGGCGCCTCGCTGGCACAGGCAATCTCGCGGCAGGATCCTGCGGCGGCAGCACGGGCACTGCGTTCAGCGCAGGCAGCCGCGTCGCAGAACCCCGATGCCCCCGACGCACAAATGACGGACACGCTGGCGCAGGGCATCATCGACCGGCTGCGGGAACTCGCCGATTTCGAACAGCAGGATCGGGTCGCCAGGCGTTCCGGCGACGCGTCGGGACCTCCCGCCACCGCGCGCCTT
>CBDDRM010000040.1:0-15466 GCA_965233135.1 uncultured bacterium
CAAGCAATTCCGGTGGTATCTTCGGCAACACGGCCGCTTGCGCGGCGGCATTAGCCTTTTGCATCTTCCTGACTGGCTTGGGCATTCATGTTCCTTTCAGTTGACATGATATGCCTCACACACAAAACTCCGGACAGGCCCAAAGAGATTCTAAGACTACCAAACCATTCCGTTTACCGATCACCGTTTACTGTTTACCGCTCACTACCGTTTACCGTTTACCGTTTACCGTTCACCATTCACTGTTCACCGATCACCATTTACACCATTCACGCATTGCTGAAGCGCGACATCTTGGCGAACAGGATGGCGGCGAACGGCAGGACGATGCCGATGATCGTGACGATGATCAGCAACGTGCCCAGTTCGCTGTAATCGGCAGGCACCGTGACCTGTCCCGTGGCCGCATCCTTGACTTCGCGCGTCACTTTGTACGCCCCGTTCAGATACTTGGTGCCCAGTTGCGAGGCCGACAGCGCGAGATTGGTGAATGAAGCCATCACCGCAAAAAAAGTTGCCTTGAGCTTTTCCGGCGCGGAATTGGCGATCCATGCCAGCATCGGGATCATTGCGATCTGCCCCAGCGGTGACTCAAGCGCGGTATCGATGAGCGCGATGAAGCGCGCGTCGACCACGCCGCCGGTGTGCGCGGCCGTCCAGATGTGCAATCCGTAGTACATCCCGATATTCGGCAGCGAGAGCACCGCGCCGATGATGGTCAGCACGCCCACGACGTAGGCGATGGAATGATCGGCCATGAAACGGCGAAACACGAACAGGCTCAACAGCGTCAGGCTGGAGGCGATGAGGCCGAGCACGGCAATGAATTGCGGATCGAACCCCAGTTCATCGATAACCCACCAGGTCGCGCCGGCGCCCGGGCCGGGAATGGCGCGAAACGCGAAGACTACGATGGCGGTGCCGACCAGGTAATGGCGCGCGTCCGGCGAAAGTTCACGCGTGAGCCGCCACATCATGAAAATGACGATTGACATCGATGCGCCAAAGACAATTTCCTGCGCAGCCGGTATCTGCCCCAGACCGACACTCAGGGTGACCAGTGCAAACGCCAGGCCGCCTCCGAGGATCCACCAGTTCACCGGGGGCGGTGCAGTGCGGTGATCGAGCAGCTCTTCGCTTTGCGCGCGCGTGCGACCTTCGGCCATCAGCCTGTTCACGGCGCGCCGGCGCAGCCAGGTGGCCAGCATGACGCCGAGCACCGAGACGATCGGAATGATCAACGCCAGTTCGTAGACGGACAGATAGGCCGCGCCGCGCTGGGCTTCGGGCAACGCGCCAACGCCGCGCAGCATGAAAATGTTCATGAGGGACACCACGACGCCGCCTCCGATGATGGCGATGCGGCCCAGGGTCTGCATGGTGGTGTGCATCCTTTTGAGCGTCGTCGGGTCCACGGGCTGGCCGTTTGCATCGACGCGCGGCACTGCCTCTACAGTCATGGCATCCGCCACGACGTCCTGTACGACATAGCCGATGGGGGCCAGCAATGAGGCCAGCACATACCAGGTTTCTATCGGAGCAACCGCGCGCATCGCTTCGGTATGCCCGAGCAATCCGATCATGATCAGCAGGCTCAGAGTGATCAGGCTCGCGCCGAGATAGACCAACAGGCTTTTCCACCGCCAGATCAGGTCCACCAGGTGTCCGAGCGGCATTTTGAGCGCCCAGGGCAGCATCATCCAGAACCCTAGAGCGGCAAGAAACTCGGCCGACAAGCCCAGGCGCTCCTTCACATAGAAAGTGCCGACCACCCCCGTCAGCCCGGAGATGCCCGCCGCGACGTACACCATGAGTGGCGGCAGGTAAGACAGGCGCATTTCCCGCCCGAGAGAAAGAATGTTCCGGTCGATCCAGGCCAGAACGACAGGGCGCTCGCGGGGCGTCGGGGAAATAGCCATGAAAAGGTAGGAGAGAGGGAAAGAAGGTCAGCTGCCGAATTCCGGGTTCGATCGGATTATGCCTTCAAAAGTGCCCGCGTCCCGTCCTGACGGACCATGGCCGGTCCGACGGCCAGGTTTTTAGTGCAGAAGCCGGGCGCCTGGGACACTTGCGTTGGGCCGCGGAACATGGCTACCCTCCCGCATCATGTCCGTGCCTCCAGCAGGATCCGCTTTGCCGGGTTCGGAGTCGATTCTATCGCCCGAAGCCTTGAGCTTCGGCATGCCCGCCTCGGGCTGGCGCCGCAAGCTGTTCATCATCATTTTCGAGGCCGATACGCCAGCGGGCAAGGCGTTCGACGTCGCGCTTCTGGTGATGATCGTAGCCAGCGTGCTGGTCGTGATGCTCGACAGCGTGGTCAGCCTGGCCGTGCGCCATCGCCAGTTGTTCGATACTCTCGAATGGACGTTCACGATTCTGTTCACCGTGGAGTATGTTGCGCGGCTTGCCTGCGTGGAACGGCCCGGGCGCTATGCGCGCAGCTTCTTCGGGATTGTCGATCTGATTGCCATCCTGCCGACATACCTCGCGATCATGTTTCCCGCGCTGCAGGTCCTGATGGATGTGCGCCTGTTGCGTTTGCTGCGTGCTTTTCGGATCCTGAAGCTCGTAGCCTATGTGCAGGAGTATCGCGCGCTCGCAGCGGCCTTGCGCGCAAGCCGGCGTAAGATCATGGTATTCATCGGCACCGTGGGAATCCTGGTGCTGTTGCTGGGCACCGTCATGTACGTGATCGAGGGGCCCGCCCATGGCTTCACCAGCATTCCGGTCGCTGTGTACTGGGCGATCTCGACCATCACGACAGTGGGCTTCGGCGACATCGTGCCCAAGACAGATCTCGGTCGCGGCATTGCCAGCCTGATCATGCTGCTTGGCTGGGGCATTCTTGCCGTGCCCACGGGCATCGTCACGGCGGAGATGACGAGCCAGCGATGGACCGCACAGGCTCGATTGCGGCGATGCGCCACGTGCGGGAGTGCCGGCCACTCGCCGCAGGCACGCTATTGCCAGGATTGCGGGGCGCCCCTGTCGTACGAGTAGATTCGTGTTCAGAGTGCAGGGACTATCGTTGCCCGCCCGTTCATCGTTTCGGGCCCATTCACGGTTTTTTTGGAGGCGAGACCCGTAATGAATCTTCAATTCAAGGGAGTTTTCCCCGCGCCGCCGACCCCCGTTGGGCCGGATGGCCGCATTCACGAGAAGGCCTTGCGCGCGCTGCTCGATGACAACATCTCGCACGGGTGCGGAGGGTTCTGGATGGCGGGAAGCACCGGCGAGGGACCGATCCTGACGGATGAGCAACGCGATGCGGTCGCAAGAATTTCGGGGGAGGTTTGTAACGGGCGTGCCCTGGTCATCATGCAGGTCGGCGCCATGAGCACGGCGAGTGCCGTCAGAGCGGCGCGGACCGCGCGCTCGGCGGGTTGCGCCGCGGTGTGTTGTCTGCCGCCGCTGTTTTTTCGCAGCAGCGAGCGCTCCATCATCGATTACTACAAAGCCGTCGCAGAGGCCGCCGGAGACCTTCCATTTTTCGTCTACAACCTTCCGCAGCTCACCCAGGTGGAGTTCCTGCCCGCAATGATGGAGAGGTTGATGCGCGAGGTGCCGACGCTGATCGGACTCAAACATTCTGCGCCCGATTTCACGCAAATTCGCGTATTTGCCGACATGGGCCTGGCCTGCTTCTCCGGCAATGGCGCACTGCCGCTGCCAGCCCTGAGCATGGGCGCAGTGGGCACCATCGATGCGCCGCTGTCGCTTGCACCCTGGCATTACTCGGCGCTCTATGCGGCATGGCTAGCCGGCGACATGGGGCGCGCACAATCGTTGCAGGACGAGGTACGCAAGTTTGTCGATCTGGTGTGGATGTTCGGCGCGCCGGCCGATGTCTGCAAGGCCGTGCTTTCCGCCAGGCTCGGCGTTGATTGCGGATCCTCCATTCCCCCCGTCAATCGACTGACCGACGAGCAACGCCGCGAGGTGCTGCGCACCGCGGAGGCGCTTGGCGTAACGGCCCAACCTGGAAACAGGGCGGCAATGGGTCAATGATTGACCGGATATGGTATGCGCGCAGAACGCGCGACGATATAAAATATAGGCAAAGTCCCGCTGGCGGCGGGACCCTCGCTGCTGCGCGCCGACGCCTCGGCATCGACATCCCCCAAAGAGGAATTGACCGATGCAAAATGAACTCAGCAAAGAGCAGGTTCGCGCTCGAAACAACGTCCGCATCAGCGGACGCGGCACCCAGCCCCTGCTGCTCGCGCATGGCTTCGGCTGCGACCAGGCCATGTGGCGCTATATCGTTCCTGCGTTCGAAGACGAATATCAGGTGATCGTGTTCGACTACGTAGGCTGCGGCAAGTCCGACTGGTCTGCGTACAGGACGGAGCGCTACGGGACGCTCGACGGCTACGTCCAGGATGTGCTGGACATCGTGGAAGCTTACGATCTGCGTGACGTCATCTTTGTCGGCCATTCGGTCAGTGCCGTCGTGGGCCTGCTGGCGTCTTTGCGGGCGCCCGATCGTTTCGCGCGCCATGTCCTGGTCGGCCCATCGCCGTGTTATGTCAACGACGGCGACTACGTAGGCGGATTCGAGCGCGCTGACATCGAGGGCCTGCTCGATCTGATGGACAAGAACTATTTGGGCTGGGCTGCGTTTCTGGCGCCAGTCGTCATGAAGAACCCCGACCAACCCGCATTTGCGCAGGAATTGCAGGACAGTTTCTGTGCAACCGATCCGCGCGTGACCCGCGAGTTCGCCCAGGCCACGTTCCTGTCCGATTATCGGTCCGATATGGCAAGGGTGACCGTGCCGTCGCTGATCCTGCAGTGTTCCGAAGACGCGATATCGCCCGAGAGCGTCGGCAAATACCTGCACGGCGAATTACGGGGCAGCACTCTGAAGCTCATGGCCGCAACCGGGCATTGCCCGCACATGAGCCATCCAGCCGAAACCATCGCCCTCATGAAAGACTACCTGGGAGGCGAGACCGCCTGAACGTGCGTCGATGGATCCACTGCTGGATTTTGCACCGTGTGGTTTTCTCTCGGTTGCCGATGACGGTTCCGTCGAGCTGGTCAATGCCACACTGGCAACCATGCTCGCAACTCCGGCCGATGCGATCGTCGGGCGCCACGTAGACCAGCTGTTCAAACCGCCCAGCCGGATTTATTACCAGACGCATGTTTTTCCGATCCTGAAGCTGCAAGGTCGGGTGGAAGAAGTCTATGTTTCCCTGAACGGTGCCGGCAACCAGGAAGTGCCGGTGCTGTTGAATGCAAGGCGCTTGCTCCGCGGCGACCATTTCGTCAGCGACTGGGTCGTTGTGCCCATGCGCCAGCGCAACGAATACGAAACCGCACTTCTCAAGTCCCGCAACATCGCAGAGGACGCGCTTCGCGCCAAGGACGAATTTCTCGCCGTCGTGTCGCACGAACTTCGCGCACCGCTGAGCGCCATCAGCGGCTGGGCGAATGTTCTGAATGGAGGCGATCTCGATGATGTCGCGGTCCGGCGCGCCGCGCAGGTGATCGAGCGCAACGCGCGACAACAGTCAAAACTCATCGACGACATACTCGACCTGGCGCGTATCGCTTCGGGCAAGCTGCGCCTGGAGCTTCAACCGGTCGAGTTGCCTCCGCTGATCTTGGCGACGAACGAGAGCGTGGCAGCGACTGCATCGGCCAAGTCGATCGACCTGCACACCCAGATCAGTGGGCCACATGGCGTCGTACTCGGCGATGCCGACCGGTTGCACCAGGTGTTCTGGAATATTCTGAGAAACGCAATCAAGTTCACTCCGTCCGGCGGGGCCATCACGATCCGGCAGTGCCTGCAAGATGAGAGTATCGAGGTCAGCGTGACCGACACGGGAAGCGGGATCAAGCCGGAGTTCCTGCCCTTTGTCTTCGAGCGCTTCCGTCAGGCACATTCGGGCGCATCGCGCAGCGGCGGACTCGGACTGGGGATGTCCATAGCCAGCCATATCGTCGAGCTTCACGGCGGCACGATCCGAGCGGCAAGTGAAGGCGAGGGAAAAGGAGCCACGTTTACCGTTCGGCTACCGATGGCCAAGCCGGGTGCCGTCGGAGTCGACGCATAAGCCAGCGCAGGAATCATCGAATGAGCGACCTGGATGGCTTGAAATGCGTTACGACACGCCGGATCGGGATATGTTCGGTAGCGTACTGAGTTGCCGCGGCAGGACGTCTAGATTGAGTCCAGTTTGACGTGAGTTCCATGCCGGCACAAAGCTCGCGGCAATGTGCCGTCTCCTCCCACAACCCAGAGCCGTGAAATCGCATAAGCAGTCTTTCCAGCTATTAGTCGGATCAGTGGGCGATCACCGGCGCCAGCGTCGTGCCCGCAACGGCGAGAACGAGCCGGGAACGCGCGCATCGAGCCTTGCCGCGTTGCTGCTGCTTGCGGCTTTGGCGGTGTTGACCACCCAGGGCTGCGGCGGCGGCGCAAGTGACAGCGCCGGCGGAAGCGGCGGCGGCGGAGGCGAGGGTGGCAGCGGCGCTTCTCGATCCGAAGCCAGCGCAAGCGACCCGGCGGACGGGCAAACTACAATGTCCGATGTCCGGCTTCCGCCATGGCTAACCTATTGCGATGTCGAGCCATGTGTCTCGAGCCAGCCGTTGATCGTGAACGTATGCCCTGGCAGCGACGCACGATGCACGCCGGCGCGCGCCACATCAGTCGTGCCCCAGGTCGATGGCAGGCCGATCAGTGGTGTGTTCTTTCCGCTGTTCGCACCGGCCGGCGACGTCATGCGGATCGTGTCCGGTAACGGGCAGGCAAGCTCCTCCCTGCTCTGGGCCTATCAGGCGTCGAAAGTCATCGTGGGTTTCGGCGCAGACGTGCGCATCAGCTATTACGACCTGACGCCGGGCGCGGACGGCATGACGGTCCTGAACTTCGCCAGCACGCGGCTGACCTCGGCGTTGCTCGACAGCATTTTTTATCGTTATCCCGCCTACGATGTCGGCACGGCCGCGGCGGACTTGCACGAACGCGGACAAGCGATCATCGCCCTGCAACAATCGATCAGCGGCCTGACTCCGGAGCGCGTCACGGCGTTCTTCATGCCGACCGAGCTCGCGGCGGTGCAGGGGGAGGGAAACTTCTCCTACGGCAATGGCACCGTGACCATCAACTACGGCAATCCGCCGTACATTGCGGCGGTCGGAGGTATTCTGAATGCCGCGCTGCCGCGTTTCGCGCACGAACACAGTCACGAACTGTTCGACGAAATTCGCACTGCGTTTCCAGGCAATGCCACCTGCCTCAACGAAGGGATCGCCGACGCGTTGCCGTATGTGGCGGGTTTTCTTCCCGAAGAGGATTTTGGACCGATCGGGCTGAGGGGAAGCGATTTCGATGCGGGCTGTACCGCGCTGCAGGAAGCCCATGATGTCGGAAACTGTTATTTCTGGCACGTCAAGAAAGCCGGAATGCTGACGTCAAGCTTTCTGTATGGGGTTTTTCACCCTCAGCATTTGTTCCACTTCGACAGCTGTACGCAGAACGCCCTGCACACCGGCAACAGCATCCTGGTGTATTTCACCGAGGCCGCGGGCGGTGCCGACATGGTACCCGCGCTGGATTCGATGAAAATCCCGCATTCCGGATCCTACGCTGCGGCAAAACAGGCGCTAGGGTTCTAGTTGCGTCGCCCGGCGCAGCGCGACGCGGCGCCGGCAAACTGATCATCGCGTGAACTGCCAGCCGTCTGATGCTTCTAAAAGTGCACCTTCTCGATAGCGAGGCCGTGATGAGAAACCAACTATTCGCCGCTGCATTACTGGCCCTGGCGCTGGGCGCAGCGGGCTGCTCGGAAGAAGCGCAGACGCCCGGCACGCCGCCGCAGCAGGCGGCGACGGCACCTGCCAACGCGCCCTTGCCAGCCCCTGCTGCGACGCACGGTGGTGCGGTAGCGCAGATGCTGCCGGACTTCTCCGCGGTGGTCGAGGCAAACAAGGGCGCAGTGGTAAACATCACTGCGACGAAAGTCGCCGCCGCGGTGGGGCCTGAGGGACTCTTCGGCCGCGGGGGTCCCGGGGACAATCCACTGTTCGATTTTTTCCGCCGTTTCGAAGCGCCAGTCCCGGAGGTGCCGCTGCGAGGCATGGGTTCGGGCTTCATCGTTGCGACCGATGGTGTCATTCTGACCAATGCGCATGTGGTCGAAGGCGCGGATGAAGTGCAGGTGAAGCTGACCGATCGCCGCGAGTTCAAAGGCAAGGTCGAAGGCGTTGACAAGGTCACGGATATCGCTGTCGTCAGAATCGCGGCTAGCGGGCTCCCGGCCGTGAAAATTGGTGACCCGTCGCAAATCCGCGTCGGCGAGTGGGTGCTCGCGATCGGGTCTCCTTTCGGTTTCGAGAACACCGTCACGGCGGGTATCGTCAGCGCCACCTCGCGGTCGCTGCCCCAAGGCAATTACGTGCCGTTCATCCAGACCGACGCCGCGGTCAATCCGGGAAACTCCGGCGGGCCGTTATTCAATCTCCGGGGCGAAGTGATCGGCATCAACTCCCAGATCTATTCCGGCACGGGCGGCTATATGGGTCTCGCATTTGCGATCCCGATCGACGTCGCGTCGAATGTCAAAGACCAGTTGCTCAAAACAGGCAAGGTCGAGCGCGGGCGTATCGGGGTTACCATTCAGGAAGTCAACGCGTCGCTGGCAAAGTCTTTTGGCATGGACCGGCCGCAAGGCGCCTTATTGTCCTCAGTGGAAGCGGGTGGTCCAGCCGACAAAGCGGGCCTTAAACCGGGCGATGTGATCGTGTCATTTGGGGGCAGGCCGATCGATACGTCCTCCCAGCTGCCGCCACTGGTTGCCGCAACCAATCCGGGAACGCAAGCGCCTGTCGAAGTCTGGCGCGATGGCAAGAAACGCAGTTTCACGGTCGTGCTTGGCGAAATGGCCACCGAGCGAATGGCCCGCGCGCGGGCGCAGCGGGAGGATCAGGGCAGGCTCGGGCTGTCGGTGCGACCGCTGTCGGCCGCGGAACGCGAGGCGCTCGGCGGCGTGCAGGGACTAGTGATCGAGCAGGTAAGCGGCCCGGCCGCCCAGGCTGGCCTGCGTCCGGGCGACCTCATCATGGCTGTGAATGGCACGCCCGTGAAAAACGTCGAGGACCTGAAGCGCGTTGTCGGAAAGATCAAGGGTACCGCGGCACTGCTGATCAGACGCGGCGACGCGAGCCTGTTCGTGCCGCTGGAGATCGGCTGATGCAGGCAGCCTGATCTGTGTGGTGCAGCTTCTTCGTTACACTTGCACGCGTTCGGGTTCAGGCGCTTAGTTTGAAGCCTTCGTAGTTTCGCGCCGCAACTTCCGCGCAGATTTTTCGGTAATGCGCCATGCCACCGGCGTAAGGCATGAATACGCGCGGCTTGCCGGGAATGTTGGCGCCCAGATACCAGGAGTGTTTCGCGTGCGGCAACAGGGTTGCGCTGGCGGCCGCATTGACACGTGCGACCCAGGTGTCCATGGCTTCGTCGCGGGGCTCGATACGCTTCGCGCCAGTCGTGCGCATATGCGCGATGCAGTCGGTAATCCACTCCACGTGCTGCTCGATGGCGACGGGCATGTTGCAGAGCACGGAGGGACTTCCGGGGCCGGTGATCATGAACAAGTTCGGGAAACCGGTGACCTGCAGACCCAGATAATTACGCGGCCCTGCCGCCCACGCCTGCGCCAGCGCGAGGCCTTCGCGCCCTCGGATATCCATGCGCAGCAGCGATCCGGTCATGCCATCGAACCCCGTGGCGAAGACGATGATGTCCAGAGGGTACTCTGCCGCCGTGGTGCGAATCCCATGCGGGGTGATGCATTCGATGGGTTCGGCCCTGAGATCCACCAATGCGACGTTGTCGCGGTTGAAGGTCTCGAAGTAATCAGTGTCGATCGGCGGGCGCTTGGCCGCGTACGGGTGATCGAAATCCGAGAGCTTGGCGGCCGTGGCGGGGTCTTTCACGATCGAGCGGATCTTTCTGCGAATGAATTCCGCGGCCGTGTCGTTGGCCGTCTTGTCGACGAGCAGGTCGCGAAATGCCGCCCGGAAACGCAAGCCGCCCGCCTGCCATGCTGCTTCATAAACCGCTTCGCGATCCGCCTCTGGCGTTTCGAGCGCGGAGCGATCACTGATCAGCCACGGATGGCCGTTCACGCTGGCGTGCATCACCCGGCGGATTTCGGCGGTATTGTCTTTGACATAACGGCGGAAATCGTCAGTGAGCGGGCCGTTGCGGGCTGGCACACTGTAGTTTGCGGTACGCTGGAAAACCGTCAGGTGCGCGGCGGTTTCGGCGATGACCGGTGCGGCCTGGATACCGGTGGAGCCGGTGCCGATCTGCCCGACACGCTTGCCGCGAAAATCGACGCCTTCATGCGGCCATTGACCGGTGTGTACCCAGCGGCCCGCGAATGTGTCGAGCCCCGGAATAGCAGGGACGTTGGCCGATGACAGGCAGCCCACCGCGGTGATCAGGAACTGCGCCGTCAATATGTCGCCGCCACCGGTCGTCACGCGCCAGACATTGGCATGGGCGTCGTAGTGCGCGCTGTCAACGCGGGTGTTGAACCGGATGTCACGCTTCAGGTCGAAGCGATCCGCCACGTGATTCAGGTAGCGCAGGATCTCCGGCGGTCCAGGATAGCGCTCGGACCACTCCCACTCCCGCATCAGTTCCTCGGAGAACGAATAACAATAAGAGTGGCTTTCCGAATCGCAGCGCGCGCCGGGATAACGGTTCCAGTACCAGGTGCCTCCGACGCCTGCCCCCGCTTCGAGCACCTGGACGCGCAAGCCGAGGCGGTCGCGCAGACAGAGCAGCTGATACAGGCCGGAAAATCCCGCGCCGATGATCAACGCATCGAATGCAGCCGTCGAGCGGGAGGAATTGGGTGCAGCTTCGCTGGTAACGCCGGTCATTGCCTTGACTCTTCCTTGCTCGTGGGTGTTTACGCCATCGGGGCCTCGTGCCGCGTCATTGTAATGCGAATGCCGGATCCCTCATCGCCCATGCTCGAGAGGCACCTTGAGCGTCCGGAATAAAAAGCGCTACAGTGGCGTCATTCGTACTGCGGGGTGCTGACCATGGCTAAATCTCCCGTTCCCGGCATGTCGCGCCTTGACCAGGTGGTGGCTGACGCGCGCCGCCACAGCAACGAGCGCGAAGCGACCTATCGCGAGCGTGCCCTCAAGTTGTATCCGCATGTCTGCGGGCGTTGCGGACGAGATTTTGCGGGGGTGCGCTTGCGCGAATTGACGGTGCATCACAAGGATCACAACCACGACAACAATCCTCTGGACGGCAGCAACTGGGAGTTGCTCTGTATCTATTGCCATGAGAACGAGCACGCCCGGGTCGCCGATGAGGCGGCTCGAGGCCGGACGACCGGTGATCGAATGCCGGCGGCAACGCACAATCCGTTCGCCGACTTGAAAAAGAAACTGGACGAAAAGAAACAAAGCTGAGGAGCAGCGCACCTGTCAGCCCCCACGCCGCCTGAAACCGGGCGCCCTCGCCATGGCATGGCACGCCCATGCGCGCGATTCGCGCTGTGTGGTGCGTGGGTACTGGCGGTCGTGGCCGGTCCGGCGCAGGGCGCGGACGCGTGGCATGCGCTCGGACCGGAACGTATTGGCGCGCGGTTCGAAGACATCTCCCGGGCGGTGCCTCTGCAATGCCGCGACGAAGGGGCGACCCGGGTCTGCACCGTAACTCTGAGCCCCGCCGTATTCGACGAAGTCCCTGCCATGCGGATCGAGGCTGTATTTGACGCCGGGCACTTGCATCAGGTGAGGGTCCTGCTGGACATCGAGCACTACGAACCCGTGCTGCGCAGCCACGCCGCACGATACGGCACGGGGGAAGATCGCAGTTTCCAGGCGATCGCCGGCATGGGGGGCGAGTTTACGGCTGGTGTAACCGTCTGGCGCGAAGCGGCGGTGAATCTGGTGCTCGAGCAGTATGCGGGCAAGATCGACCGCTCGTTGCTGACGTACGGCAGTGCGCAGGCAATGGACAAACTGCTGCGCAAGACCGGGAGTTATCCGCGCGGCGCGCGCCGCGATCTGTGAACGCCCGAAGTGATGCTGAAGCGCGCCCGCTCGTAACTACTGCGCGGTGCGTACGGTCGTGACGGCAAGGGGCTCGCGGCCTGCAAGCACGGTCTGCTGGGGGGTCAGTGCGCCACTGTTGGCATCGATGGTAAAGGCCGCGACGACGTCCGCTCCGGCGTTGGCGGTATACGCAAATTTCCCGCTTGCGTCGACGGATATCGAAATGGGTCCCCGGCTGATGGACGAGGCGCTGCCGATCAGGCGCAAGGCGCCGTTCGCGGCATCGACTGCGTAAGCCGAGACGTTGTCACTGCCAGTGTTTGCCACATAAGCAAATCTGCCTGACGGGTGCACCGTGATCGATGCCGGAGTCGTGCCGGCCGGAACGGCCGAGCCCACCGATGTCAGCGTGCCATCGGCTGCGATGGCGAAAGCCGAGACGTCGTTCGAGCCGTAGTTCGCCACATAGGCGTACTTGCCGCCTGGATCCATGGCAATCGAGATGGGGTTCGCTCCGGTTGCCGAACTACTTGTCAGGGTCAGCGCGCCCGTTGCGCCGTTGATGGCATAAGTGCCCACTGCATCGGCGCCGAAATTCGCCACGAGGGCGAATCTTCCGCTCGGATGAATGCTGACGCAGCGTGTTACGGATCCCGCGGCGACTGCAGGGCCTGCGGAGGTCAGTGCGCCGGTGGCAGGATTGATCGTGAATATGGAGATATCGCTGGACGTCTGGTTGGCCACATAAGCGAAGTTGCCCGAGGGATGCACGGTGACGGAGTAGGGACCGACGCCCGCGGCCACGGGCGCACCCGCCGGAGAGAGCGTGCCATTGCCGGCATCGATGCTATAAGCCGAGACCGTGTTCGAACGCCCGTTGGTAACGTACGCGAACCGGCCGGTCGGATCCACGGTAACGGCGTTCGGGCCCGTGCCGGTCGCAACCGCTGCGCCCGCCGGGGTCAGCGCGCCGCTCGTCGCATCGATACGATAGGCCATGACGTTGTTGGAGCTGCCATTGGCGACATAGGCGAACGAGTGCAGCGTGGCGGTCGCAGTCGAAGGCGGGGTGTTCGAGCTGCTGCCGGGTCCCGAGGTCAGATTGGCTGCGCCGCCGTCCGTTCCTCCACCGCTGCCGCACGCGGTAATCATGACTGGCGCCAGTAACGAAAGCGCCTGAACTATTTTCCTGATGCTGTAGCGCATGATGAACTACCCGGTTGATGATTTCCGATCACGATCTCTGCGCCATCCGAATACAAGGATGCCGATCATGAATCTCTCGAGGCGATGCCATCCGTGGCTGATCACCGCTCCATCTTCTGACGGTGTGAGCATGCACCCAAAACCCGGTTTTGCGTTTGGCCCTATCGGACTATGGGCCGCCCTAATTCGGCAGCGAAACACGACGCCGCGCCGGCTTTATTCACGCCCGCGCAAGGCAGAGACGAAACCCGTCAGGGGTATCATGGACTCGGGGAGACGCAGCGCGTCCAGGCACGGGGCGGACCGCGGGGCGCACCCGCACGCATCGGGAGGCCACATGAAGGAAAAAATTGATGTACTGCTGAAGACTCTTGGCAGCGCGTTTGCCGGCGCGTCGATGGAGTACAAACACGAAGGGGGCCGCCACACCATTGTCGTGACGTTGCCGGATGCCGTGCATCGGCTCGACTTTTTGGAGAACGTGGTGGCGACCAAGGATGCTGGACATTTGAAGCGCCTGTGCAAGCAGGTTGCCGTGCACCTGCAGCGCGGTCCGCAGGGAAAGTCGAAGCACGTACTGATTCAGGCCGATGGCATCCATGAGGGGTTTTGATTGCCGGTGATGGCGCATGCGAAAGCGATCGGTCCGCTATTGACCAATGATATCGGCGAGGCATTGCACCAGGCCGCGCGTGCGGGCGTGTCGTCGGTGGAATGCTCACTCGACCTTGGACGCTCGACAACCATAGTCGAGGTAACGACTGCAGGGTGGCGTTGGCAGGGAAAAGCATATCCATGGCTCCAAGGTGGCAGAGACCGGACCATTTATTATTGGGCGGGCGGTGCTTTTGAACCGGTGGCCCGCTTCGCGACTTCGCTGATCAAGCTCGTGCCCACGCCGTGGGGGCCGCCTACGTTCGAGATCGATGGCATCAAGATGCTGCCCACGGCGAAGGTCTCGCCCTATGCCGATGCCCAACGCAAGGTCGGGTTGATCAATCCTCGTGACAAAGTGATCCTCGACACCTGTGGCGGCCTGGGGTATTTCGCTGCATGGTGCGTACACGGTGGCGCGCAGCAGGTCATGTCCTATGAAAAGAACCCGGACGTCATCTGGCTGCGCAGTCTCAACCCGTGGTCACCCGACATCGGGCGCGGGTTGTCGCTGACGCTCGGGGACATCGCAGAGCAGATCGCCCGGCTGCCCGACACATCGGTCGATGCCATCTTGCACGACCCGCCGCGTTTCGGTATTGCCGGAGAGCTTTACGCCCAGGTTTTCTATGACCAGCTTGCCCGGGTGATACGGCGCAAAGGACGGCTTTTCCATTACACCGGGAGCCCGAACAAACTCACGAGCGGACGCGATGTCCCCAACGAAGTCGCCCGGCGATTGCGCAAGGCCGGATTCCGGGCGCAAATGGAAGGTGATGGCGTCCTGGCGGTGAAAGGGTGATCGTGAACAGTAATCAGTCATCGGTGAACGGTGAACGGAATGCGATTCCAGCAATTGACGAATTACGCCGTTTACCGATCACTGTTCACTGTTTACCGATCACTGAACCGCCTCCCCGGCAATTCGCTAGAATCAGTGCTGGGTGTTCGGCTGCCAATCCAGCGCAACGGGAAGGAGTAAAACGATGGGTTCGAAAGTCCTGAGATGGGGTCTGTTGGCGGCGCTGGGTGCGGCGGGCGGCGCAATGGCAGATGACGGTGCGCCGAAAGATGGGCTGGCGCTCTACAACAAGGAATGCTCGGTCTGCCACGGGGTGATGACGCATGCGAGGACCGGCGGCGGGAAACGTGCTGAAGGTCCGCGGCTGGCAGTGCACCTGGCAATGGCGCCGGGCGTAGAGCCTGCACTTGTGGATGTGGGCAACCCGCTATGGTCGCGCGGACCGGACCTGATCGCCGTTGCGCCCATCTACGGTCCGCCGCTGCAGGGCGTGTTCAAGCGACCGGCGGGCACGTCGGAACGCTATACCTATTCGAAAGCCTTCCTGACGAAGATGGCCGGGATGCAATGGGACGCTGCCAGCCTCGACAACTGGATCAAAAGTTCACAATCGATGATACCGGGGTCTTACATGTTCTACAGCCAGAAGAATCCGGAATCTCGCGCCAGGATCATCGAGTATCTGAAGGCTCAATAGTTTTCCGCGTAGCGCGGCTCGACGCGAGTATCGGAAATCGAAGGATGGTTTCCGCGCGACTC
>CBDDRM010000041.1:0-3414 GCA_965233135.1 uncultured bacterium
TGGCTTCCCGACGCGTTTAACCCCAAAAAATGGCGTGGCGCCTCAGTTGCCATACCGCCTGTCGACATCGTTTGCCCGCCCATTCCGGCTCGCAGACGAGCGACGAGGCATCTCGAGCGGACTGTTCGAGCCGCCATGCATTTGGTGAATCACCAATTCGTGCGAGCACGAAGGAGGGAGTATGGGTCGGTATCACGTGACCACAGCCATTGCTGCGATCGCACTTATTGCGGGTCAGGCCGGAGCACAAGTTTGCGTCGGGAACTGTGGCACGCTGGGCGCCAACGGGGACGTGACCGCCCCGCCGAATGGCCCGACGTATAACTATGTCTCGACTTTCCTCGGAGTTGACGGCAACAACCTCGGCGGCCTCGTTACGAATAGCAGCGGCGGGGCGGCAACGAACGGATCAACCCTCCTTTCGGCGCTCTTTGGCGCGACGGCGGGCGACAACCTCCAGTTCTATTTCAACTATGTCACCTCCGACGGGTCTCAGTACGCCGACTATGGCTGGGCCCGCCTGCTGAACGCCGACATGACGACGGCAGCCTGGCTTGTCACTGCTCGTACTCAGCCAGACGGATCGATCATTCCGGGATTTGAGATGCCGGCAATCACCGCCACGCTCACACCAGCTTCGGTTCCAATTATCGACGGGGAGACAGACTGGCTCCCTCTTGGTGGTTATAGCGGCGCCTGCTTCAATGGCGTTGGCGCGGGGTGCGGCCTTACCGGATGGGTTCAGTCCGACTATACGGTTGCAGCGTCCGGCAACTATTTCCTCCAATTCGGCGCCGCCAACTGGCTCGATCAGATCTACGATTCGGGCCTGGCCTTCGCGGGCGCTACAATCGGAGGCGTAATCATCCCCACCGACCCCACTACGATTCCTGAGCCAGGAACCCTGGTGCTCCTCGCATCGGGACTCGTCGCACTGATCCCGCGCATTCGACGGCAGCTAAAGAAGCATTAGTTGTCGCATGCGCATGATGCAGGGGGCCGCCTGAATCGGGCGGCCCTTTTTATCGTTTGGTCCAGGTTGGATCCGCGCCGGTAAAAGAATTCTCTCGCGCTCCGACTCCTGGCCTTCTATCATATCCGCCGCCCGACGCCTGCCGACGAATAGTGGCAGGCAGCAGGATCTCACACTCCACTCGCCACCGACGATGTCAGTAATAATCCCGCAGCAGTCCGGACGGGCGTCGACCGTCGAACGTCCGACCAGCGCCGCGTTCGCGAACGTCTCCCAATTGAACGGATGGAGAATTCTGGGCATGGTGGGATTCGGCTTTCTCATCATGAGCCTGCTCGATGTGGCGCTCGGGTGGTATCCGATTGATTTCGGGTCCCCCTCGTGGGAGTTCGGAACGATTGGCGCTACCGTCGCCGCGCTCTCTATCCCGACGCTTGCGCTCTTTCTCATCATGGCGTCGGCGATCGCCCTCGAGAAACCCAAACTGGTCAAGGCAGTCGGGATCGGAATGATCCTGATGGCCCTGGTCCTCGTCGGCCTCGGCGTGATGTGGCTCACCAACGTACCTTTGGCGCTCAAGGCGACCGCCGCAAATCAGGTTGTCAACTTCGGTGTGAAGAAAGCGATCGCCAAAACGCTGGTTCTTTTCACCGGATACGAAATCCTCTTTGTGCTGGGTGCCTTCAGGGCACTGCGTCGTAGGCCGGTCTAAACGGCGAAACACCACGAGCCTGACGAATCGCACAAAGTGATGCAGCAGCGCCACACTTCCCGCCACGACATCGACCTCCCGCGACCTTCGATTAAGGGCTAAATGCTTGTCCCACGGGTGCTTAGCGTAGTACAGACACGCGGCACATCGGTTGCCTAATCGCGTTTGATTGGGCGAGCAACATCAAACTCAGGATTGGACTCGATCAACATGGCAGTTAGCGGCGGCCTTCCCATTTTCCCCTCGAAGAGTGGTTTGTTGGGGTCGATTCTTTCTCGCGAAGGCCGCGGTTTCGCGGCGGGAGCTCCCCACGTTCTACCCGCCGCTCTGGCTGGCATCGCGTTCCTCGCATTGTTCCGCGAGCCCATGGTGCTGCTCGCCCAGGACTGGTGGAACCTGCCGGAGGCGGGCCACGGATTGCTACTGGCGCCTGTGGCCCTCTGGCTGGCCTGGCGCGCCGGGATCCGCGCCGATGCGACGCCCAATCATGCCCTCGGCATCGCAATGCTCGTTGCCGCGGTCGCCATTCGCTACGTCTCCGGGCTGGCTGCCGAACAGTTCACGATGCGGCAATCGATGGTGCTGGCGGCAGCTGCGCTCACGGTTTATCAGTTCGGCTTCAGGCAAATTCTCTCTTGGTGGCTGCCCTTCACGCTGATCGCTCTGTCAGTGCCGCTTCCCGAGCTGGTCACGCAGGCTCTCGCGCTGCCGCTGCAATTCAAGGCGTCCCAAATGGGCGCATTGCTGCTGGAAGCGCGGCACGTTCCAGTTCTGGTCACGGGAAACGTCATCCGAATTCCTGGGCACGAGCTTTTCGTAACCGAAGCGTGCAGCGGACTGCGCTCGCTCACCGCCTTGCTCAGCGTCGGGGTGCTGATGGGCGCGCTGATGCTGCGTTATCCAATCTCTCGGGTGATGCTGATCGCGGTCGCGATTCCTGTCGCCATTGCCATAAATGGTGTCCGCGTTTTCCTGACGGGATTTCTCGTGTACTTCGTGAGCCCGGACTTTGGCAAGGGCTTCATGCACGTAACCGAAGGCTGGCTGCTGTTTCTGGTTTCGCTCGCCACACTCGGATTCCTCACCTGGACACTCGGTATCGGCGAGCGCCAGTTCAGCCGCTGGAGGGCGCGCAATGTTCAAGCTTAAGGCTTACGCGCCGGCAATCATTCTGGCGGTTGGTTATCTGGCTATCGCTGGCGCCAGGGGCCAGAGCGCGGTAGCGCTCGCCAAGCCCATCGACAACGTGCTCCCCTCAGTCGACGGATACGACGTGAAGCAGCAGACGCTTTCGGAAGAAGAGCGTCGGGTCGCCGGCATGAGCGACTATGTGGTGCGAAGCTATTCGCGCGATTCGTTGATGGCGTTCGGAACTCTCGTCGCATACTACGATCGCCAGACCCGTGGAAAGTCGATCCACTCTCCGCGCAACTGTCTGCCCGGCGCCGGCTGGGAGATCCTGTCGGGAGGAACGCGGACAGTGATCGCAAACGGCGGCAGCCACGTCGTCAACCGATACATCCTCAAGAATGGTCCGTCTCGCGCTGTCGTATACTACTGGTACCAGGGTCGCGGACGGGTGGTGGCGAATGAATACGCGGTGAAATGGAACCTCCTTCGCGACGCTGCTTTCCGCGGTCATACGGAGGAGGCACTGGTGCGTGTCGTGGTTCCGGTGAGAGCGATGACCGCGGCCGCGAGTCCATCAGATGTGGGGATCGCCGATGCA
>CBDDRM010000042.1:0-34206 GCA_965233135.1 uncultured bacterium
GTTCGCCGCGTGCTCCCGGAGATCTTTCGTTTCGGCCGATACAAAACGATGTTGTTTCTCCTTTCGCATTTTCCAATAATTTGGTAACCCTAAGCTGAAGCTCAAAAATTCGCGCACGTCGCCGCCGTATCGTTCAGGATGTCCGAAAGAAAGAAGCGTCCGGATAACCGAGGGCATGCCTGGATGTTGTCGCATGCGCTTTATCTGTTTTTTCGATTCAGGATCTGGCGCCTGGCCTTCTAGAATCTCATCTAAACAGTGATCGAGGTAATATGACACCAGCTCAGCATCTTCTTCCTTCTTCTTCGCTCTACGATTTGACATATTGTTGTCTCGCCAATGCATAATTAAGCTGCGTATCGCGCTTGACCATGCGCTAGCGACTTTGTATTGCAGTACCCCGCCCACGCCACCATCAAACCCCCGCCGTTTGTCGAACAAATCGGTCCGGTTGTAGGCCGCCATGGTCTTGCCTTTAAAGGCGTGGGCCAGAGCCGCCTGGCAAACCGCATTCGAAAACTTGTCTTATCCTAAGCCCAGTCAAGAAACGTTGAGCGAATCTTTAGCGGATGGGCGTCGCAAGGAATCAAGATAGTCTGCCCACGCTTGCATCATTTTTTTTCGCTCCGGCAAATGCTCCGCATAGTTGTAGGCTGCCCGAACTGAGTCGCGCTCAGAATGGGCCAGTTGACGCTCTATCGCGTCCCGGTTCCATCCCTGTTCATTTAGTAGTGTAGAGGCCATGCTTCGAAATCCATGACCGGTCATCTCCTCCTTGGCGTAACCCATGCGACGGAGTGCAGCGAGAACTGCGTTCTCACTCATCGGACGGGTGTCGCTTCTTGCGCCTGGAAAAACGTAGCGCCCTCGACCGGTGAGTTTTTCAATCGTGCTCAATATGGCGAGCGCTTGAGTGGAGAGCGGAACGATATGCTGTTCTTTCATCTTCATCCTGGCGGGAGGTATTCGCCATTCTGCATTTGCTACCTTGAATTCTTGCCATTCTGCCTTTCGTAATTCGCCGGGTCGGACGAACACGAGGGGAGCAAGTTGTAGAGCGCATTTTGTAACGAGTGTACCTTGATAGCCTTCGATAGCTCGCAGCAATCCACCTATTTCAGACGGATCTGTAATTGTCGGATGATGTCTTACTTTTACCGGGGGCAGGGCACGGCGTAGATCGGCCGCGGGATCTCTTTCAGCTCGCCCGGTCACGATCGCGTAGCGAAAAATTTGGCTGCAGTTCTGCTGGGCGCGGTGTGCGGTCTCGACCGCGCCTCGTTTTTCTATTTGCCGCAGTGTTGCCAGAAGCTGGGGTGCCCTGATTGTGTTTATATCGGCATCGCCATGCCATGGAAAGATGTCGCGCTCCAACCGCCTTATGATTTTGTCTGAATGATTTTTTGCCCAAATCGGCGAGTTTTTGGAAAACCATTCGCGAGCGACCGATTCGAAGCTGTTCTGAGTGACTTTTTTAGCTGCGTTTTTCGTTGTTTTCTTGTGGTGACCAGGATCAATGTCCTGAGCGATAAGTTTGCGAGAACTATCCCGTCTATCGCGAGCCTCGGCAAGAGTAACTTCTGGGTAAACGCCCAAGGCAAGAGTCTTGCGTTTCCCGCCGAATCGATAGTCAAAGCGCCAGTATTTCCCCGATAGACCAACCAGCAGATAGAGACCCTTTTCATCCGCGAGCTTTCGGGCTTTATCTCCCGGCTTGGCATTTCTGGCTTCTGTGTTAGTAAGCGCCATGACGGTATCTCGCTCTCGCGGTGTGTGATATACCGTCATAAATACCGTCAAACAGAGTGGGATGTCAAGAAACGCAGTGAACCGACATGAGCAACAAAAAAGCCGTAACCTGTTGAGGATTACGGCTTTTTGGTACCTGTTGAACCACAGTGAAACACTTAATTGGTGGAGGCGGGCGGAATCGAACCGCCGTCCGCAAGTCCTCTACAGACAGTCCTACATGCTTAGTCAGGTCATTTGATCTAACCTCTTCCACGCCGGCCGACAGGCTGGGAAAAGGCGAGTTACCTTCGTTTTAATGCCGCAGCAAGTAACCCGCTACGACACGATCTCACGTATATGGCTCCACTGCTGGTTGCCCAGCCCGGCCCATGAGAGAACCGGTGTGGAGTCCAGCCGGTATTAAGCGGCTAGAGCGTAACGTTCGTCGTTTGCGACTATACGTTTTCCAGCTGTATTAACAAGGTAACTGGGCCTTGGCATGCACTGCACTGCTTTGCAACCCACGTCGAAACCAGGTCGCCCCCATTCGAACCTTATATGGTGTTACTCGGTTCAAATTCAATGCCCGATTCTATCAGATCAGGTGGTCAGTCCGTTCGCGAGGATTGGCATAAGCTCGGCCGGCGAGTCGACCAGCAAGTCAGCTCCCCATGCTTCCGGAGGTCGTCCGCCTCCAAGATAACCATAACGCACCACCACCACGCGCATGCCGGCAGCATGGGCTGATTGCACATCCCGCTCGTCGTCGCCGACGTAAATGCATTGCGCGGCTGAAGTCCCGATGCGCGACATGGCTTCGAGCAACGGCGCCGGATGAGGCTTGGCGAAAGGTGTCGTATCACCGCACACGATGCACGCGCAACGATCCGCCACCTGCAAGGCCCGCAATAACGGAAACGTGAAGCGCTCGGCCTTGTTGGTGACCACGCCCCACTTGAAACCGCCTTGCTCGATCTCATCGAGCAAGGCGGCGACCCCTTCAAACAGCACGCTGCTGCGGGCGAGGTTCTTTTCGTACAGATCCAGAAATTCGTCGCGCATTTGCACGTAGCCGCTATCGTCTGGCGAAAGATCGAAACCTCGCTTCAACAAGCCGCGCGCCCCCGAGGACGCGTACGTCCGGAGATCCGATATTGGAAGCTCGGGCATTCCCCGCGCCAGACGCAGTTGGTTCAATGCAAAACCAAGATCGGGCGCGGTGTCCGCGAGCGTACCGTCGAGGTCGAACAAGATACTGCGCAATCTCATGTCGCTCGACGGTCTCCGAATTCAACCGTTATCGCGCCAGCAGCGCCAACAATTGCTCATCCGAAAGAAGATCTTCCAAAGCCTGCGACAAGGCCGTATTGACGAGTTGCGCGCTGTCCTTGCGATAGGGCGGCGCGGCGCCGTTCCTGCGCGTTCTGACGTTGAACTGGCGGTCGTAGGTCGAGGCCGAATTTACCGCGTGTGCCGCCACTTCGGCACGCAATTCCGTATCGAAAGTCAGCGGCTGTTTTTCCGACTGCAATTCGAGATTGTTGATGGTTATGGCGAGCGTACTGTCCATGCTCTCCGCATACGGCTGAACATTGAAACCCATTCTGGTCAGCGCCTGTTCCACCCGCTTGTAGATGGCGGGGCTCGGATCTTCCTCGACGAAAACGTCAACCATCTTGCGATCCGGGTCGCCAACTTCGCCTAGCTTCTTGCTGGCCCTTTCGTCGGAGACACGCAGTCCCACCGTTTTGCCACTTCCTATCTGCGCGGATTTAACCTTCACCGGCGGGTCGATCTGGAGGTACTGGGGTTTCAACGTACAGCCCTGGACCATCACGCCAAGGATGATTACTGCGCCAGCGAGCAAGCTCTGCGTTTTCATTGTTGATCCTCCTAGATTTAGGCAACATCTGATCCCGCAATAGGGGAAAAGTTTCACTTGCGGGAATGGCTAGTCCGACGACGCGCTCAGAATGTAGTTAACCGAGGTATCGGGCGCCAGGGCGTAGTTGCCTGAGATGGGATTGTACGTCATGCCGATCAAATGATCCGGATGCATCCCGGCGGTGCGGCAAGCGCGTGCCAGTTCGGCCGGGGTGATGAACCGGGCGTAATCATGCGTTCCCTTGGGCAGCAACCCCAGCACGTATTCGGCGCCGAGTACGGCGAACAGGTATGCCTTTGGATTGCGATTGATCGTCGAAAAAAAACACCTGCCGCCCGGCCTGACGAGCGTCGCGCAGGCATTGACCACGCTTGCTGGATCGGGCACATGTTCCAGCAACTCCATGCACGTCACGATATCGAAATCATGCGGCTGCTGTTGCGCCAGGGCTTCCACCGCGACGTTCCGATAGTCGACTTCCAGCCCGCTTTCCAGCAAATGCATCTGTGCAACCTTGAGCGCCCGGTCCCCCAGATCGATGCCGGTGACCGTGGCCCCGGCGGCAGCCATCGCTTCGGAAAGAATTCCCCCTCCGCAGCCGACATCGAGCACGCGCTTGCCTTCAAGTCCCGCGATCCGGTCTACGTAGTTCAGGCGTAAGGGGTTAATCCGGTGCAGGGGCTTGAACTCGCTTTGTGGGTCCCACCAGCGATGCGCGAGCTCACTGAACTTCTGCAATTCGACTGGGTCGACGTTGATCATTTCCGGTTGCAATTGGCTTTAGTTGCTCGCGCGGATGCGCGCTTTCCATTCGGCGGCCCGGCCCAGCAGGTTCTGAACATCGAGGTGCAGCAATCTGCCGGATTTCACCAGATGGCGCCCCGCAATCCAGACATCGGTCACATTTTCCCTGCCAGCGCTGTAAACCAGGTGTGAGACTGGATCATAACAGGGGGCGAGTTCAACCGAATCAAGATTGATCGCGCATAAGTCGGCCGCCTTGCCTGGCTCAATGGATCCGATGCTCTTTTCCAGTCCCAATGCCTGGGCGGCATTGAAAGTGGCCATGCGAAGCGCCGCTACCGCAGGCACGCTTTCGGCGTTTGCGCTCTCGACTTTGCCCAGCAGCGCGGCGAGTCGCATCTCGCAGAACAAATCCAGCCGGTTGTTGCTGGCCGCGCCATCCGTTCCGATGCCGACATTTATGCCGGCCGCCAGCATTTTAGTCAGCGGTGCAATGCCGCTGGCGAGTTTCAGATTGGAAGAAGGACAATGTGCAATCGAACAACCCAGTTGCGCGAGCGTGGCGATCTCCGGATCCTCCAGGTGTACCGCGTGCACGGCGATGAAGTTGGCACCGAGCAATCCCAGTTTCTCGAGCCGGGCCATCGGCCGCATGCCGTGTTTGGCAAGACTCTCCATGATCTCGTCCCGGGTCTCATGCAGATGCG
The DNA here is from genome assembly GCA_965233135.1 of uncultured bacterium. Taxonomy (GTDB): domain Bacteria; phylum Pseudomonadota; class Gammaproteobacteria; order Burkholderiales; family JACQAP01; genus JACQAP01. The sequence goes on from CBDDRM010000042.1 coordinate 5,068, forward strand.
TGTGGATCGGGATTTGCAGTTGTTCGGCGAGCGTCAGGATATGCTCGAAAGTTCGATCGCTCACGGTGTAGGGCGCATGAGGGGCCATGCAGAAGCTGAGCAATGTCTCCTGTTTGAACTCGTCGCGCATTGCCAGGCCTTTGCGCAGATAGTCCTGCGCGTCACTCGCATACGCGGTGGGAAACTCGATTACCACGATCCCGAGTGCGGCCCGCATGCCTGCGTCGAGCGCCGCGCGACCTGCCATTTCCGGATAGAAATACATATCGCTGAAGCAGGTGATTCCGCCGCGGAGCATTTCGGCGCATGCGAGCAATGTCCCGTCGCGCACGAACTGGGCCGACGCGTGTTTGGCTTCGGCGGGCCAGATGTGAAGGGACAACCAGTCCATGAGCCGTACATCGTCTGCCAGGCCGCGCATCAAGCTCATCGCTGCATGCGTATGCAGATTGATGAGCCCGGGGATCAGCACGTGCGAATCCAGACGAATGGTGCTGGTCGCGGAACCGCGCCGACGCATCTCTTCGCGGGGCAATATCGCGATGATCGTTCCGTTCGCGACCGCCACGCTGTGGTTCTCCAGAACCACCCCATGAGGTTCAACCGGAACGATATAGGCGGCATCGATGATCAGATCTGCCGAGAAAGCTTCTTGTCCCTGCATGGATGCCCTCAAAAAAAAGCCCTGCTGGAACAGGGCTTGTGCACGCAAACCAGATCCAGCGTCAGTTGGCGAGCTTGGATCCGTTGATGCTGACTTCCACCCGGCGATCGGGTTGTAAACAGGCGATCAATTTCTTGCCGCGTTCCTTGGCGCATGAATCGCCCGTCACGGGTTCGTCTTCACCACGCGCTTCCATCTGGATACGGTCTGCACTGACCCCCTTGCTTGCCAGATAAGCGCGCACCGATTCGGCACGGCGCTTGGAAAGCTTCTGATTGTAGGCCCGGGAGCCTATGCGGTCCGCATGCCCGATCACCGAGATTGACAGTACTTCCGCGCCGTCGAGACTGGCCACCAACTCATCGAGCAGCACGCGCTGGTCCGCCCGGATCGCCGATTTGTCGAATCCGAAGAGGGGATCCGCTTCGAAGTCGACGGACATCGATCTGGGTGCGGCCGGCGCTGTTTGTGGTGCCGGAGCAGGTTTCGGCGCGGGTGCAGCGACCGGCTCGTCCGCAAACATTTTCGGTTCGCCGACCGCGCTGTCTGCCGCGGCGCGCTGTTCTTCCGGATAACTGAGCGTTCCGGATTCATCGGGCACCGGGCCGAGCTCGCCGATTTCCTCGCTCGCCGGCTCTTCGTCGGGATACTCCGTCGTGTCCGCGATGGAACTCTGCACTTCGGGCGCGGCATCCTGTTCTGCCGAAACGGACTCGTCGTCCAGCGACCCAAGCTCTTCGAGTTCTTCCTCCTCGGCTTGATCGTCGAACTGCGCTGTCTCTCCGATCGAACTGTCGCTCGCGGGCAATTCCTCCTGTTGCGCCGAAACCGATTCATCGGGCAACGGACCAAGATCCTCGATAGCCTCATCTTCCTGTACCGGGTCCTCCGGCATCTCGTACTTAGTCACTGGAAATTCGGCAGCCGGTTCGCGGGTCGGAGCCGCGGCGACAGGTGCCGGCTTAGGCGGTGGTGCTTCTTCCAGCGGACGCTCCGAATACTGCACCGACTCTTTTTCCGGCTGATACTGATCGCCACCGCCGGAACTGCTGCGTTCGGTTTGGCTGGAGCAGCCGCTAATGGCTACACCCACCAGAAACATCAGCAGTCTGTTTGTCTTTGGTCGCATGAGTTCCCCCGTCGTTCCGGTCAAATGAATAGGCGGATTATTGCCGATTCCGAGCCGGGATAAAAGCAAATAGCAACATAAATCCGTGGCCATATGTCAAGCGGTTGAATCCGTGGCAATGCATCCCGTGCTGGCGAGCTACGCGGCGTGCAACCCGTTGCTGAACGATGTCTCGGGCGGGGTCGGCATGATAAAATGCCGCGCTTGTGTTGGTCTGCTCCGCCCGCCAATTACCTCCTTCGCTGCCTTCGAGTTGCTATGGGCAGCGTATTTTCATGACGCTTTGCGACAAGAACATTAACTAGTCCTGATGGATCAATTTGCCAAAGAAACGCTTCCGATAAGTCTCGAAGAGGAGATGCGCCGCTCCTATCTGGATTATGCGATGAGCGTGATTGTGGGCCGCGCGCTGCCAGACGTTCGCGACGGTCTCAAACCGGTGCACCGTCGCATTCTTTTCGCGATGCACGAAGCAAACAATGTCTGGAACCGGCCATACGTCAAATGCGCCCGCGTGGTCGGAGACGTTCTCGGCAAATACCATCCGCATGGTGATTCGGCGACCTATGAAGCCCTGGTGCGCATGGCCCAGGATTTTTCAATGCGCTATGCGTTGATCGATGGCCAGGGCAATTTCGGGTCCGTCGACGGAGATTCTGCAGCCGCCTACCGCTACACCGAATGTCGGTTGGAGAAAATATCTGCCGAGCTGCTTGCCGATATAGACAAGGAAACTGTCGACTTTGGTCCGAACTATGACGGCAAGGAGCAGGAACCCGGCGTCCTGCCGACCCGCATTCCGAATCTGCTGATCAACGGTTCTTCGGGGATCGCCGTGGGAATGGCAACGAACGTGCCGCCCCACAACCTGGGCGAGATCGTCAACGCCTGCCTGGCAATCCTCGAGCGTCCGGATATCAGCCTGGACGAACTCATTGACCTCGTCCCGGGGCCAGATTTTCCGACTCGCGGGATCATTTACGGCACGGCAGGGGTCAAGGAGGGCTGTCGCACGGGCCGCGGTCGCGTTGTCATCCGGGCCCGCACGCACGTCGAAGAGCTGGAAAAGGGCAATCGTCAAGCCATAGTCATCGACGAATTGCCCTACCAGGTCAACAAGTCGTCATTGCTGATAAAAATCGGCGAGCTCGTGCGCGAGAAGCGCCTCGACGGTTTGTCGGAGATACGCGACGAATCCGACAAATCCGGCATGCGAGTGGTGCTCGAACTCAAGCGCGGCGAGGTGCCCGAAGTCATCCTGAACAATCTGTACAAAGAAACGCAGATGCAGGACACCTTCGGCATGAACATGGTCGCGTTGGTTGAAAATCAACCGCGTCTGCTCAACCTGAAGGAAATTCTCGACGCCTTCCTGCGCCATCGTCGCGAGGTGATCACGCGCCGGACCGTATTCGAGTTGCGCAAGGCGCGCGATCGCGGCCACGTGCTCGAAGGCCTCGCGGTTGCGCTGTCCAATGTCGATGAGATCATCGCGCTGATCAAGGCCGCCACTGCACCTGCCGAAGCCAAGCGCGAACTCATGTCAAGACCGTGGCACTCGCAACTTGTCGAATCGATGCTGGCGCGGGCCGAAGTCCGGGATGCCCGGCCCGAGTCACTCTCGGCCGAGTTCGGCCTGCATGCCGACGGCTACCGGCTTTCCGACGTTCAGGCGCAGCGCATTCTAGAGATGCAGCTGCAGCGGCTCACCGGGCTGGAACAGGAGAAGATCGTCAATGAGTATCGCGAAGTCATGGATACCATCGCGGATCTGCTCGACATTCTGGCAAAGCCAGAACGCATCACACGGATTATTGCCGAGGAGTTGACGAAAACGCGCGACGAGTTCGGAGACGAACGGCGCAGCGAGATCGTTGCGAATGCGCAGGACCTCAGCATGGAGGATCTGATCGCTCCCGAAGACGTGGTGGTCACGCTTTCCCACAGCGGGTACGTGAAGGCGCAACCCCTCGCGGATTACCGGGCGCAGAAACGCGGCGGGCGCGGCAAGCAGGCCACGGCGACGAAGGAAGACGACTTCATCGACAACCTGTTCATTGCCAACACTCACGATTATGTCCTGTGCTTTTCCAGCCGTGGACAGTTGTACTGGATCAAGGTCTATAACGTGCCGCAAGGCGGTCGCGCGAGCCGAGGCAAACCAATCGTCAATCTGCTTCCGTTGACCGATGGGGAAAAGATAACCGCGATACTTCCGGTACGCGAGTTCGACGAGAACAAATACATCTTCATGGCGACCGCGAACGGCACGGTCAAGAAAACGCGGTTGTCCGATTTTTCCCGTCCTCGTCCTTCGGGCATCATTGCCGTAGATCTTGACGAAGGCGATTACCTGATCGGCGTTGCGCTGACCGAAGGCCGCCATGACATCATGCTGTTTTCAGACGCCGGCAAGGCGGTGCGTTTCGACGAGCAGGACGTGCGGCCGATGGGCCGGGTATCGCGCGGAGTGCGGGGCATGAGGCTGCAGGGCGGACAGAAGGTGATCTCACTGCTGGTTGCCGACAATGAAAGCGTTTCGGTCCTCGCTGCGACTGAGAACGGGTACGGAAAACGCACACCGATCAGCGAATACACCCGCCACGGGCGGGGGTCCCAAGGCATGATTGCAATCCAGACGACGGCCAGAAATGGCAATGTCGTGGCGGCTACCCTGGTTGATGGCAATGACGAGATCATGCTCATCACGACCGGCGGCGTTTTGATCCGCACCCGTGTGGCGGAAATCCGCGAAATGAGTCGCGCCACACAGGGTGTGACCTTGATCAATCTGGGGCCGGACGAGAAACTGGCGGGGCTGCAGAAGATCGTCGATAGCGAAGATGCGGAAATCGACCGGGACGTGGAATCGGAAGCTCCCGTGGATGATGCGGGAGACGAGGCCACGTATCCGGAACCGGAGTCCGGCGGCCCCGAAGAACAGAACTAGAGTAGCGGGCGGTTCGCGCTATCTGATAGATCGGAGCAGCCAAGTGGGGAAAGTATTTAATTTCAGTGCAGGGCCGGCGGTTTTGCCGCAACCGGTTCTGGAGCGGGCGCGAGACGAGATGCTGGATTGGCATGGATCGGGCATGTCGGTCATGGAAATGAGTCATCGCGGCAAGGAGTTCATCGCCATTCATGCGCATGCCGAGGCCGGATTGCGCGATTTGCTGCAGGTTCCAGCGAATTACAAGGTGCTGTTCCTGCAGGGTGGGGCCATCGCGGAAAATGCCATCGTGCCCATGAATCTGTTGCGCGGGCGCAGTGTTGCGGATTATGTGAATACCGGCGAGTGGTCGAAAAAGTCGATCAAGGAAGCGAAGAAGTACTGCAGCGTGAACGTTGCCGCTTCCAGCGAAGATCGTAATTTCTCGTATATTCCGCGCCAGGAGACCTGGCAGCTCAGTGCCGACGCGGCCTACGTTCATATCTGCTCCAACGAGACCATCGGCGGAGTGGAATACCACTGGTTACCGGACACGGGCAACGTGCCTCTCGTGGCGGACATGTCCTCCAATATCCTCTCCCGGCCGATCGACGTTTCCCGCTACGGCCTGATATACGCGGGAGCGCAGAAGAACATCGGCCCGGCCGGCCTGACCATCGTCATTGTCCGCGAGGATCTGATCGGCCAGGCCCTGCCGATCACTCCTTCGGCCTTCGATTACAAGCAGCAGGCGGAGAGCGATTCCATGCTCAACACGCCGCCCACCTATGCCGTCTATATCGCCGGCCTGGTATTCGATTGGCTGAAGCAGCAGGGCGGGCTCGCCGCGATGGAGCAGCGTAATATCGCCAAGGCTCGCATGCTGTACGACTTTCTGGACGGCAGCGGATTTTTCACCAGTCCGGTCGACCAGCCCGACCGCTCGCGCATGAATGTGCCGTTCAAGCTCCGGGAGGAATCGCTCGACAAGGCTTTCCTGGACGGCGCGCAACAGCGCGGCATGCTGCAACTGAAGGGGCACCGTGCCGTCGGTGGCATGCGCGCGTCGCTGTACAACGCCATGCCCCTCGAAGGCGTTGAAACCCTCGTAGGCTACCTGCGGGAATTCGAGGGCAAGCATGGCTGAGCCCGCCGGTATTCTGACCTTGAATACGATCGCGCCCAGCGGCCTGCAGCGGTTTCCCGCGGATCGTTATTCGGTCGGCGCGCAGATCGACGCGCCGGTTGCCATTCTGGTGCGCTCGCAGGATATGAAAGCCATGGACATCGCGCCGTCGGTGCGAGCCATCGGTAGGGCGGGCGCCGGTACCAACAACATTCCAGTGGCACAAATGAGCATGCGCGGCGTCCCGGTATTCAATGCGCCGGGTGCGAATGCCAACGCGGTCAAGGAACTGGTGCTGGCAGGCATGCTCATCGCCGCACGCAATCTTGTGCCGGCCATCCGTTTTACCGACAGTCTGTCGGGCAGCGATGAGCAGATCGAGAAGGCGGTGGAGGAGGGCAAAAAAAACTTCGCCGGCGTGGAACTGCCGCAGCATGTGCTGGGAATCGTCGGTCTTGGCAAAGTTGGCAGTCTGGTTGCCGACGCGGCCATCAAGCTTGGCATGGAAGTCTTCGGTTATGACCCGGAAATAACCGTGGATGCCGCCTGGAGCCTGCCTTCGCAGGTCAAAAAGGCGCACAGCATCGAAGAGGTTCTGCGTAACAGCGATTTCGTGACGTTGCATGTTCCGCTGCTGGATGCAACCCGTAATCTGATCGACGCCAGGCGCATCGGCCTGATGCGGGCCGGCGCAGTTCTGCTGAATTTCTCTAGGGATGGCATCGTCGATAACGAGGCGGTCGTCGACGCGCTCGATGCCGGCAAACTCAAGTCGTACGTTTGCGATTTTCCCAGCGCCCGATTCAAAGGCCATCCGGCGGTGATGGCAACACCGCATCTGGGGGCCTCCACCGTGGAAGCGGAGGAAAATTGCGCCATCATGGTCGTCGACCAGGTGCGCGATTATCTGGAAAACGGCAATATCCGCAATTCGGTGAACTTTCCCGATGTGGTCATGCCGCGGGAGTCGCCTTACCGGCTCGCCATTGCCAACGCCAATGTGCCGAACATGGTCGGACAGATTTCGACGGCGGTCGCACAAGCAGGATTGAACATTCACAATATGCTGAACAAATCGAGGAAGGACATGGCTTATACCCTGGTCGACGTCGACAGCGCAGTGCCCGGTTTCGTGATCGACAGGATTGCGGCAATCGCGGGCGTGCTCGCGGTGCATTACTTGCCGGCTTCGTAGCCATGTCCGAAAGCCTCAAGCGGTTGCGCGAGCGTATCGACGCCCTGGATCTCGAGATCCTCGCGCTGGTGAACGAGCGCGCGACTACGGCTCACACGATAGGCAAGCTCAAGGATGACGGTACGGTTTACCGTCCGGAACGCGAAGCCCAGGTGCTCAGGCGGCTGTCGGATCACAACAAGGGACCGTTGCCGGACAGCGTCGTCACGCATTTGTTCACAGAGGTCATCTCCGCCTGTCGCGCGCTGGAGGACGCCTTTGCCATAGCGACACTCGGGCCGAAGGGAACATTCAGCGAAGAGGCCGCGGTCAAGCATTTTGGCGGGCAATCGCCACTCGTGCTGTGCACCTCGATTGACGAAGTGTTCCGTTCGGTGGAGAGCGCAAACGTCGGATACGGGATCGTGCCCATCGAAAACTCTACCGAAGGTGCCATCGGACGCACGCTCGACCTGCTTCTCTCGACGCCGCTGCAGATCTGCGGCGAAGTTCTGCTTCCCGTACATCAGAATCTGCTCTCGAAAAGCCAGAATATTTCCGCGGTGAACCGGATTTTCTCGCATACGCAGTCGTTGGCCCAATGCAATCGCTGGCTTGCGCAGAATTGTCCGCGCGCGGAACGCGTGCCCGTCACCAGCAACGCCGAGGCCGCAAGGCGGGCGCAGAGCGAACCCGATTCGGCCGCGATCGCCGGCCGGTCGGCTGCGGCGCATTATGGCCTGTCTGTCCTGGCCGATAACATCGAAGACGAACCCAACAACACGACGCGTTTCGTCGTGCTGTCCAGGCAAACCGTGCCGCCATCGGGCAGGGACAAAACGTCTCTGGTGATGTCCACGCGCAATCTTCCGGGAGCGATTCATCAACTGCTGACGCCCCTGGCGCTCAATGGCGTGAGCATGACGCGGCTCGAATCCCGCCCGTCGCGCACGGGTTTGTGGGAGTACGTGTTTTTTCTGGACATGGAAGGCCACCAGGAAGAGGCGCATGTGGCGCGCGCGCTCAAGGAAATGCGCGAACTCGCGGCGTTTCTGAAAATCCTCGGCTCCTATCCGGTCGCCGTGCAGTGAAGGCGACCTCCCCCACAGTATTGCTCGATGTGTGCGATCGCGCCCCACGATACGTGCGCGCCATAGCGCCCTACCAGCCAGGCAAGCCGATTTCCGAACTGGCCCGCGAGCTTGGCCTGGACGAGCGCAACATCGTAAAGCTGGCGTCCAACGAGAATCCCCGCGGGGCCAGTCCAAAGGCGTTGGCCGCAATGCGCGTCGCCATCGAGGAAACCGGACGCTATCCGGATGGCAACGGCTTTGCGCTCAAGCAGGCGCTGTCGACGCGATACGAGCTCTCCACCGATCGAATCGTGCTCGGCAATGGGTCCAACGATGTACTGGAAATGGCGGCCAGGGCTTTTCTTGGACCGGGCAGTTCGGCGGTCTATTCGCAGCACGCCTTTGCGGTGTATCCACTGGCGACTCAGGCCACAGGTGCGACTGGAATCGTGGTGCCTGCGCGCGAGTTCGGTCACGACCTGGCCGCGATGCGCGATGCGATTCGTAGCGACACGCGCGTCGTCTTCATCGCCAATCCCAACAATCCCACGGGTACCTGGCTGCCGCCGCAGACGGTATACGGATTTCTGAAGTCGGTGCCGAGCAACGTATTGATCGTGCTTGATGAGGCGTACAACGAATATCTCGATCCGCAGGAGCGCAGCAGCGCCGTGCAGTGGAGCCAGGAGTTTGCGAACCTGGTGGTGTCACGGACTTTCTCGAAAGCCTACGGCCTTGCCGGATTGCGGGTAGGTTACGGTTTTTCGCATCCTCAGGTGGCGGACCTCATGAATCGCGTACGCCAGCCCTTCAACGTCAGCGATATCGCGCAGGCGGCTGCCGCCGCGGCTCTGTTCGACGATGAGTTCGTCAGACAAAGCACGCAACTTAACAAGCGCGCCATGCAAGCGCTCACGCAGGGCTTTGCGCGCCTCGGCCTGTCGTGGATTGCGTCCCACGGTAATTTCGTCTGCGTCAAAGTGGGCGACGGAGCAGAAATTTTCCAGCGCCTGCTCAAACGCGGCATCATCGTAAGGCCGATCGCCGCCTACGGTTTGCCGGAGTACCTGCGCGTATCGACCGGGACTGAATCCGAGAACGAACGCTTCCTGTCGGCACTCGCCTCGGTATTGCACTGAACTGGCATGTCCTGCCGTAAACATCCATTCTCTTGAGCAACTTCACCTGCGACAAGCTGGTCGTGATCGGTGTCGGCCTCATCGGCGGCTCGGTCGCCCGCGCCCTCAGACAAGCGGGCAAGGTCACGCGCATCGTTGGCGTGGGCCGCGGTCGCGCGAACATCGCGCGCGCGCTTGAACTGCGCGTCATCGACGAAGCAAGCGATGATATGAGCGCTGCGCTGAGGGGTGCCGATATCGTCCTGCTCTCAGTGCCCGTGCGCCAAAACGAAAGCTTGCTGTCCAGGCTGGCCGACTGCGTATGCCCGGACACACTGCTGACCGACGCGGGCAGTACCAAGATGGACTTCGTTGCCGCCGTACGCCGACTGCTTCCGTCACACCTGGCGAAAGTGGTGCCCGGTCATCCCATCGCCGGCGCGGAATCGACCGGCGTGGAAGCGGCAAGAGCCGATCTGTTCGCAGGCAAGAACGTGGTGTTGACGCCACTGACCGAAACGGATCCCGCGGCCACCGAGCGCATCGACTCCCTGTGGGCCGCCTGCGGCGCCTGCGTGCGCCGCATGTCACCGGAGCGTCACGACCAGCTTTTTTCCGCGGTGAGTCATTTGCCGCATATGCTCGCCTATGCGCTCGTGCACATGATCGCCACGCGTCCCGACGCGAAGGAGCTGTTCAGTTTCGCTGCCGGCGGCTTTCGCGACTTCACGCGCATTGCGAGCAGTTCGCCGGAAATGTGGCGGGATATCGCATCGGCGAACCGGGAAGCCCTGCTCGTGGATATAGCGGACTATCAGGCACAACTCGCGCACCTTTCGCAACTGATCCGCGTCGCCGATGCCGATCAACTCGAGCGTCTGTTCGAGACGGCACGCGACGCACGCAACGCCTGGTTGCGGCGGGACGCATGAAACCGGGCCTTGGACATGCCTGACTATCCGGATTATCTCGATCTGGGGCCGCTGAACCGCGCTGCCGGCACGGTGCGCTTGCCCGGCTCGAAGAGCATCTCAAACCGCGTGCTACTGCTGGCCGCGCTTGCCGCAGGGCAAACCCGGATTCACGATCTGCTGGCATCCGACGATGTCGCGCGCATGCTCGATGCGCTCGCAACGCTGGGTGTGAAGATCGATCGTACCGGACCGGACTCGGTGCTGGTGCATGGGTGCGACGGCAAATTTCCCGTCACGCGCGCGGAGTTGTTTCTTGGCAACGCCGGAACCGCGTTCCGGCCCTTGACCGCGGCGCTGGCCATGAGCGGCGGACACTACAGGCTCTCCGGGGTCGCCCGCATGCACGAGCGGCCCATCGGCGATCTGGTGGATGCCTTGCGCAGTCTCGGGGCCGACGTACGCTATCTGGGCAGCGAAGGATATCCGCCGCTGGAAATCCGCCCCGCGCCCCTCAAAGGCGAGCCCAGGGTGCGGGTGCGCGGAGCCGTATCGAGCCAGTTCCTGACGGCGCTGCTGATGGCCTTGCCGCTCGCGGGCAAGCCTATCACCATCGAAGTCGTCGGCGAGCTGATTTCCAAGCCCTACATCGACATCACGCTCAAGCTGCTCGCACAGTTTGGCGTGGCGGTGATTCGCGATGGCTGGTCCGCGTTTGCCATTCCCGCGGGCAGCAAGTTGAGCAGCCCGGGGGAGGTGTATGTCGAAGGCGATGCCTCGGGCGCGTCGTACTTCCTGGCTGCGGGTGCGATTGGCGGCGGGCCGGTGCGCGTTGAAGGCGTGGGGCACGCGAGTATTCAGGGCGATGTCGAGTTCGCCAAAGCCCTGGGGCAGATGGGCGCCCGGATCTCCATGGGCGAGAACTGGATCGAGGCAGCGGCGCCAGCGAGCGGGCGATTGCGCGCGTTCGATCTGGATTTAAATGCGATTCCCGATGCTGCCATGACTTTGGCCGTCGCGGCGTTGTTTGCGCAGGGCAGCAGCCGTCTGCGCAACATCGCCAGCTGGAGAGTCAAGGAAACCGACCGCATTGCCGCCATGGCCACCGAGTTGCGCAAACTCGGGGCGCAGGTCGAAGAGGGCGCGGATTTTCTGATTGTGACGCCGCCGCAACAGCACCTCGCCGACCATGCGGTCATCGATACCTATGACGATCACCGTATCGCCATGTGCTTCGCATTGGCGGCGCTCGGCGAGGTGAGCGTGCGTATCAACGACCCGCAATGCGTAGCCAAGACGTTTCCGGATTTTTTCGAACGCTTCGCAAGCGTGGCCTGGAACGACACCGCGCCCGTCATCGCCATCGATGGTCCATCGGCATCCGGGAAAGGCGCGGTGGCGCAACAAGTTGCGCAGCGCCTCGGATTCTTCTATCTGGACAGTGGCGCGTTATACCGGCTGGTCGGCCTCAAGGCCTTGCAGGACAACGTGGATTTGCAAGACGAAACCCGTCTGGCGGAAATCGCGCGCACCTTGCCGGCGCATTTCGAACAGGCGCGGATATTCCTTGACGGCGACGATGTCACGGACGAGATTCGGGCCGAAATGGTTTCCACAGTCGCATCCAAAGTGGCGGCTTTCCCGATGGTGCGTCAAGGACTTATGTTTCGCCAGCAGGCTTTTCGCCGGGTCCCGGGGCTGGTGGCCGAAGGTCGCGATATGGCCTCGGTCGTCTTTCCGGATGCGCAATTGAAGGTGTACCTTACCGCGGCGCCTGAGGAACGCGCGCGTCGGCGTTATAAACAGTTGATAGAAAAAGGTTTCGATGCTAATCTTGGCACCCTTTTGCAGGACATCCGCCAACGCGATGCGCGCGACAGTGAGCGCAGCGTGGCACCCCTGCAGAAGAGCGTTGACGCAAAAGTTATTGATACCACTGGACTTTCTGTAGAGGAAGTCGTTGTTCAAATACTCCGGTGGCTCGAATCGGCGTCACGCATGGCCCCATCCCGCTGAACGATTTACCTGTCTTCTGCCGGCTTCACCTGCAGTAAGAGGGAATTTTTCCGCTCGATGGTTAGATTAACCAACCCGTTAAATGCAACGGTTTTCCGCGAGTCCCACCCTTCATGAAAACTCAAGCTCAAACCCCGGCCTCTGCCATAAACGAAAACAGCTTTGCCGCGCTGTTCGAAGAGAGCCTGTCCCGGCAGGAGATGCGCGCCGGCGAAGTCATTACCGCCGAAGTAGTGCGCATCGATCAGAACTTCGTAGTCGTCAACGCAGGCCTGAAATCCGAGAGTTTCATCTCGGCCGACGAATTCAAGAACGATCGTGGCGAAGTCGAAGTCAAGGTCGGAGATTATGTAACAGTCGCCATCGAAGCCCTGGAAGACGGGTACGGCGAAACGCGCCTGTCGCGCGAGAAAGCCAAGCGCCTGGCTGCCTGGCATGACCTCGAAAAGGCGATGGAAGAAGGCACGCTGGTACAAGGTCTCGTCAATGGCAAGGTCAAGGGCGGCCTCACGGTCATGGTCAACGGCATTCGTGCCTTCCTCCCGGGATCGCTGGTCGATATCCGCCCCGTGAAGGACACCAACCCCTACGAAGGAAAGCAGCTCGATTTCAAGGTCATCAAGCTCGATCGCAAGCGCAACAACGTGGTCGTCTCGCGCCGTGCGGTGCTTGAACAGACTCAGGGCGCCGAACGCGAAGCGCTGCTGGCCAGCCTGCAGGAAGGCGCAGTGGTCAAAGGCATCGTCAAGAACATCACCGACTACGGCGCGTTCGTGGACCTCGGCGGCATCGACGGGCTGTTGCACATTACCGATCTGGCCTGGCGTCGCGTGAAGCATCCGTCCGAAGTGCTCAACGTCGGCGACGAAGTCACTGCGAAGATTCTGAAGTTCGATCAAGAGAAGAACCGCGTTTCGCTGGGTCTCAAACAGCTGGGCGAAGATCCGTGGGTGGGCTTGTCGCGCCGCTATCCGACGGGAACGCGCTTGTTCGGCAAGGTTTCGAACCTGACTGACTACGGCGCGTTCGTCGAAATCGAGCAGGGCATCGAAGGCCTGGTCCACGTGTCCGAAATGGACTGGACCAACAAGAATGTGCATCCGTCGCGCGTCGTCCAGCTCGGCGACGAAGTCGAAGTCATGATCCTGGAAATCGACGAAGACCGCCGCCGCATTTCGCTGGGCATGAAGCAGTGCAAGCCCAATCCGTGGGACGAGTTTGCTTCCAACTCCAAGAAAGGCGACAAGGTACGCGGCCAGATCAAGTCGATTACGGATTTTGGCATCTTCATCGGCCTGCAGGGCGGCATAGACGGTCTGGTGCATCTGTCGGACCTGTCCTGGAGCGTGCCCGGCGAGGAAGCCGTGCGCAACTACAAGAAGGGCGACGAAGTCGAGGCGATGGTCGTCTCCATCGATGTCGAGCGCGAACGCATATCGCTCGGTATCAAGCAGCTGGAAGGCGATCCGTTCACCAATTTCGTGGCCGGCCACGACAAGGGCAGCATGGTCGAAGGCGTGGTGAAGTCCATCGACGCCAAGGGAGCTGTCATTCAGCTCGACGACGACATCGAGGGGTACCTGCGCGCGTCCGAACTGGCACGCGACCGTGTCGAGGACATCCGTACGCACCTGAAGGAAGGCGACAAGGTGAATGCGATGATCATCAACATTGATCGCAAGAACCGCAATATCAACCTTTCGATCAAGGCCAAGGATGCGGCCGACGAGACCGAGGCGATGCAGAAACACGCCGCCGACACCGCGTCGAATGCCGGAACGACCAATCTTGGCGCCTTGCTCAAAGCCAAGCTGGATAACAAGAACTCTGCGCAATAGGAAGCGCCATGACCAAGTCGGAGCTGATAGCCAAGCTGGCGGCGCATTTTCCGCAGCTGGTCGCGAGCGATGCGGAGCTTGCGGTGAAAATGATTCTGGATGCCATGGCAAAAAGTCTTGCCCAGGGCCACAGAATCGAAATCCGCGGCTTCGGAAGCTTTGGCCTGAACTACCGCCCTCCGCGCGTGGGGCGCAACCCGAAGTCAGGCGACAAGGTTCACGTTCCGGCGAAGTATGTGCCGCATTTCAAGGCGGGCAAGGAATTGCGCGAACGCGTGGACTTCAAGAGCCAGTAGGCAGACGCGTTGTTTTCCAGGTCGAGAGAAAAGGCGGCATATCGAGAGATCGTGCCGCCTTTTTTTGTCTGAGTTTTACGCTGCAATCCAATCCGGATGATCATGCCGATGCGCGCGCTTTCATGGACCTTGCGACTGCTCCTGTTTGTAGTGCTGTTCGGCTTTGCGCTGAAGAACGCGGACCCGGTGCTCATCCGCTTCTACATGGGCCTTCAGTGGGAAGCGTCGCTCGCGCTGGTGGCCCTGATATTTTTCGGCATCGGGATCGCGGCAGGGGGCATCGCCTGTTTTGGCTATGTTTATCGTCAGCGCCGCGAGATACTGAAACTGCGCAAGGATCTCCGGACCAAACCCGCTGTTCCCGAGGATACGCTTTGAAATTTGTCGCACTGGACGCGGAACTAGACTCGAATCATGGAATTTGAATTCTGGTGGCTGCTGGGATTTCCATTGTTCTTCGCGTTCGGCTGGCTTGCCGCTCGCGTCGACATCAAGCAATTGCTTTCCGAATCCCGCGCGTTGCCGCTTTCCTATTTCAAGGGGCTCAATTTTCTGCTCAATGAGCAGCCCGACAAAGCCATCGAGGCTTTTATCGAGGTGGTGAAGGTCGATCCGCAAACGATAGAACTGCACTTTGCACTAGGCAGCCTGTTTCGCCGCCGCGGTGAAGTAGAACGGGCGATTCGCATGCATGAAAATCTGCTCGAGCGCGCCGACCTGGCCGCCGAGCAGAGAATGACCGCGCTCTACGAGCTTGCGCAGGATTATCTCAAGGCCGGTCTGCTGGACCGCGCGGAGGAGTTGTTCGCCAAACTGCAAGGCACGCTCTACGAGCAGCAGGGTTTGAAATTCTTGCTGGAGATATACGAACAGGAGAAGGATTGGAAGAAAGCAATCGATGCGTCGCGGCGCATGGATTCTGTTTCGGGACAGTCCAGCGCCAAGGACATTGCGCATTTCTACTGCGAGCTCGCGGCGGTGGAGATCACGCATTCGCGATGGGATCAGGCGCGCGATTATCTCAGCGAAGCCCTGAGCGTCAATCGCCGGTGCGCGCGCGCGAATATCCTGCTCGGCGATACCGAAATGGGGCAAGGAAGGCATCAAGCGGCAATCGAGTACTGGAAAGGTCTGGAAAGCCAGAATCCGGCTTACATTGCGCTGGTCGCCGAGAAGTTCCTGGCTGCGCATCGCAGTCTCGGGCGCGAGGAGGAAGGATTGAAATTGTTGCGCGGTTATCTCGCCAACTATCCGTCGCTGGACCTGTTGAACGTCATCTTTCAGGGGGAACTCGATCATCGCGGGGCGGAACACGCTTACCGCCTTGTTCGCGATGAGCTGGCGCGCAATCCCACGCTTCTCGGGCTGGACAAGCTTCTGGAAGCGCAGCTGATGGAAGCGCCCGCGGAGCGCCGCCATGAGTTGCAGTTGATCAAGAACCTGGTGCATCAGCACACGCGCAGCCTGGCTCTGTACCGCTGCGAAAGCTGCGGCTTCAAGGCGCGCCAGTTTTACTGGCATTGTCCGGCCTGCAATGGATGGGAAACCTATCCGCCGCGGCGCACCGAGGAAAGGGAGTTCGCGGGATGAGTTCGCGTGTCGTCGTCGCGCTCGACTATGAAGACGCCCGCCAGGCCTTGGCGATAGCCGACCGGCTGCGGCCATCGGCGTGCAAACTCAAGATCGGCAAGGAGCTGTTTACCTGCGCCGGCCCGGCGCTGGTCGAGACGCTCGTGAGCCGCGGATTCGACGTTTTCCTTGATTTGAAATTTCACGATATTCCAAATACCGTCGCGCAGGCGTGCAAGGCCTCGGCCCGGCTTGGCGTCTGGATGATCAACGTACACGCACTGGGCGGGCGGGCGATGATGCAGGCTGCGCGCGAAGCGATCGCATCCGGTTCGCACCAGCCAAAGCTGATCGCTGTGACAGTGCTTACCAGCATGACCGAAGCTGATCTGCGCGATATCGGCATTGACGCCGGTCCGCTTGCCGCGGTTACCAGGCTGGCAGGACTGGCACATGAATGCAACCTCGACGGAGTCGTGTGCTCGGCCCTCGAAGCCGGCGCGATTCGTAACCGGTATGGAAGCGATTTCCTGCGCGTGACTCCGGGAATCCGGCTGCCCGAGGATGCGCCCGGAGACCAGAAGCGCGTCATGACGCCGCGGGCCGCCATGGATTCGGGAGCAAGCTATCTCGTGATAGGCAGATCCGTCACCCGCGCGCCGGACCCGTTGGCAGTGCTTGCGCGCATCAACCGCGAGCTTTCCTCTGCGGAGACGAAGCAGTGAAGATCACGATCATCGGCAGTGGCTATGTCGGGTTGGTGTCGGGCGCGTGTTTCGCGGATCTCGGCAACGATGTCGTCTGCCTGGACGTCGACGCGAACAAGATCGCGCTATTGCGCGGCGGCACGATTCCAATCTACGAGCCCGGCCTGCAGCAACTTGTGAACCACAACATGGCGGCAGGCCGGTTGCGATTCACCACTGATATCGACGAGAGCGTTGCGCACGGCTTGGTGCAGTTCATTGCCGTGGGCACACCGTCGGATCAGGACGGCTCGGCCGACATGCGCTACGTGATCGCCGCCGCGCGCGGCATCGGCCGCAGCATGAACGAGTATCGCGTGATCGTGAACAAATCCACCGTGCCGGTGGGCACGTCCGAGCGCGTGCGGGCGGCCATTGCCGAAGAGCTCAAGAAGCGCGGACTGGACCTCGGATTCAGCGTCGTGTCCAATCCGGAGTTCTTGAAAGAAGGCGCGGCGGTGGACGATTTCATGCGCCCTGATCGTATCGTCGTGGGCAGTTCCGACGAACGCGCCACACAAGTGATGCGCCAGCTCTACGCGCCGCTTCTGCGCAACCACGATCGGATGCTCGTCATGGATCCGCGTTCGGCGGAACTCACCAAGTACGCAGCCAATGCGATGCTGGCGACCCGCATTTCCTTCATGAACGAACTCGCCAATCTCGCGGAGAAACTCGGCGCGAACATCGAAGCGGTACGTCGCGGGATCGGTTCGGATCAGCGCATCGGTTATCACTTCCTGTATGCCGGGGTGGGCTACGGCGGGTCATGCTTTCCCAAGGACATCCAGGCCCTGCAGCACACCGCCGGAGAATACGGCGTGCAGTTGACGATCGTCGATTCTGTCGAGAAAGCCAATCGCACCCAGAAGCAGCGTCTGCTGGAGAAGGTGCGGGGCCGATTCGGCGAGCATCTGGACGGCAAACAGTTCGCCATCTGGGGGCTGTCATTCAAGCCCAATACGGACGACATGCGCGAAGCGCCCAGCCGCGTCGTGATCAACGGGCTGCTGGCGCGCGGGGCGGGAATCACCGCCTACGATCCGGTGGCCGTCGATGAAGCGAAGAGGATATTTGCTTCGGAAGCCGGCGTTCGCTTCGCCACCTCGCCAGTCGGAGCGCTTGACGGCGCAGATGCATTGATCATCGTCACCGAGTGGAAGGAGTTCCGCAGTCCGGACTTCGATGACATGAAGAAACGCCTGAAATCTCCTGTGGTATTCGACGGACGCAACCTTTACGATCCGGTCATGATGAGCAACGCCGGGATTGAATATTATTCAGTAGGCAGGCCATAGTGATCGGACCTCAATCAGTCAGCAAAGCACGGGTATTGGTAGTCGGCGATGTCATGCTCGACCGTTATTGGTTCGGCGATGTCAGCCGCATTTCTCCCGAGGCACCCGTGCCGGTCGTAAGAGTGGGGCGTACCGAAGAGCGCCTTGGCGGCGCGGCAAACGTTGCGCGCAATATCGCGGCCATCGGCGCCGGTGCGGGTTTGCTGTCGGTCGTCGGGGCAGACGAGGCCGCGGGCTGCATACAGTCGCTGCTCGAGGCGGACGGAATCGATGCGCAGCTGCACCGGGATCCGGGCCTGGCCACGACCATCAAACTCAGGGTCATCGGCCGCCAGCAGCAGTTACTGCGCATCGATTTCGAAACCGAGCCAGCCCACGACGTGTTGATGTCCAAACTCGCGGACTTCGAGATCCGGCTCAAGCAGGCCGATCTGGTGATCCTGTCCGATTATGGCAAGGGTGGCCTCAAACATATCGAACGCATGATCGAGTCCGCGCGCGCTGCCGGAAAACCGGTACTGGTCGATCCGAAAGGAGATGATTATTCGCGCTACCGAGGTGCGACGTTGCTCACGCCGAATCGCGCCGAATTCCGCGAGGTCGCAGGGCGCTGGAAGAGCGAGGAGGACCTTACCGCGCGTGCGCAGAAGTTGCGCGGGGAACTCGGCCTCGATGCGCTGCTCATCACCCGAAGTGAAGAGGGCATGACCCTGTACCGCGAAGGCGATCGCCTGCATGTGCCAGCCGTGGCGCGGGAAGTGTACGATGTCAGCGGTGCAGGCGACACCGTGATTGCGATACTGGGCGTCATGCTCGCGGCTGGCGCCAATTTCGCCGACGCTGTGGGGCTCGCCAACAAAGCTGCCGGTATAGTCGTGGGCAAGCTTGGCACCGCAGTGATCCATCCCGAAGAACTCTTTGCCTGAATCCAGAATGTACATCGTCGTCACCGGCGCCGCCGGCTTCATCGGTTCCAATCTCGTCAAGGCGCTGAATGCGCGTGGCGAGACCAATATCCTGGCAGTCGACAACCTCAGTCATGCCGACAAGTTTCGCAATCTCGTGGATTGCGAGATTGCAGATTATCTGGACAAGGAGCACTTCCGTACCGCACTCGACGCGGGCTCGTTTGACGGAGAGGTGGCCGCCATCCTGCATCAGGGCGCCTGCTCCGATACCATGCAAACCGACGGACGCTATGTCATGGAGAATAATTTCCGTTATTCCTCCGACTTGCTTGCCTATTGCCAGGCAGAATCGGTGCCGCTGATTTACGCATCTTCGGCCGCCGTGTACGGCGCCGGCCCCGTTTTCCGGGAGGATCGTGCGAGCGAGAAACCGCTCAACGTCTACGGGTACTCGAAATTCCTTTTCGATCAGGTGGTGCGCGCACGCTGGGAGCAGAACAGCGCGCAGGTGGTGGGGCTGCGCTATTTCAACGTGTACGGCCCGCGTGAAACGCACAAGGGTCGCATGGCTTCGGTGGCCATGCATTGTTTCGATCAGTTCCGCTCGACCGGAAAGGTCAAGCTTTTCGAGGGTAGCGGCGGATACGAAGCTGGCGAACAGCGTCGCGACTTCGTTTCCGTCGACGACGTCGTGAAAGTGAATCTGTACTTTCTCGACCATCCCGAGAAGTACGGCGTGTTCAATTGTGGAACGGGTGCGTCGCAGACGTTCAACGACGTGGCTGTGGCAACGATCAATGCGTTGCGCACGGCCGACGGGAAGGCCGCTCTGCCCCTAGCGGAACTCAAGGCCGAGGGGATCATCGAATATGCGCCATTTCCTGCAGGTCTCAAGGAAAAGTATCAAAGCTTCACACAGGCCGATCTTGCAGGCCTGCGCAGCGCGGGATACGCGGCGCCATTTTCCAATGTGCAGGCCGGCGTGGGGCGCTATGTGCAATGGCTGCTCGACAACCGGTAGGTACCCGGCCGTTGACACCTGGCTGCTGGGCAACGGTTGATACCGGCTCCCCGGCAACAAGATCACCTATTGACCCGGCCGGGAAGTAAAATCCCGCAATGGAACGCAATCCCGTCAGTATCGGCAAAACCCTTGATGATTTCGTGGGCAATACACCGCTGGTGCGCCTGAAGCGCATACCCGGCGAGACCACCAACGTCATCCTGGCGAAACTCGAAGGCAATAATCCGGCGGGTTCCGTCAAGGACCGGCCGGCTCTGTCCATGATCCGCAATGCCGAAGAGCGGGGACAGATCAAGCCGGGCGATACGCTGATCGAGGCGACCAGCGGCAATACCGGCATCGCCCTGGCGATGGTTGCCGCGATGCGTGGCTATCGCATGATGCTCGTCATGCCCGAGCATCTTTCCATCGAGCGCCGCCAAAGCATGGCGGCCTTTGGCGCGCAGTTCGTGCTGACGCCGAAGGAAGGTGGAATGGAGCATGCACGCGACGTGGCCGAACGCATGCAGGCGGCGGGGAAAGGCCTGATCCTCGATCAATTCGCCAATCCGGATAATCCGCTGGCCCACTACGAAGGAACGGCGCCCGAGATCTGGCGTGACTCGCATGGCCAGATTACGCATTTCGTCAGCAGCATGGGCACCACGGGCACGATCATGGGCTGCTCGCGGTTTTTCAAGGAAAAGAATCCCGCGATCACGATCGTGGGATGTCAGCCTACCGAGGGGTCGCAGATCCCCGGCATCCGTAAGTGGCCCGAAGCATATCTTCCGCGCATTTTTGAACGCAGTCGCGTCGATCGCGTAATCGATGTCGCGCAGCGCGATGCCGAGGAAATGACGCGGCGGCTGGCGCGCGAAGAAGGCATTTTCGCGGGCGTTTCCTCAGGCGGCGCGCTCTGGGCCGCGCTGCAGGTTTCGGCACAGACACAAAACGCCACCATCGTGACCATTGTCTGCGATCGCGGTGACCGCTACCTGTCCACGGGAATTTTTCCGGCCGGTTGACGCTGCAGCGCCGGGAGGATCAGCGTGATCCCCAGTCCTGTGGCGAGTGCTGCAGGCTCTTCAGCAGAGCTTCGCGCCGGTACTGAAAAACTTCCGGCAAGCGGTCGTGGAGTTTCTCGAACAGCTGCTCATGCAGTGCCAGCTCCTGCGACCATGCCTGCGGGTCGAGCTGCATGAGTTCGGCGAAGCGTCCGGCGCCCAGATCGAGTCCGTTCCACTCCAGATCTTCCTGCCGGGGGATCCAGCCGAGCGGACTCCCCCGCGCTCCGGTATCGCCGCGGCAGCGCCCTATGATCCATTGCAACACGCGCATGTTCTCGCCGTATCCGGGCCACAAAAACTTGCCGTTGGCGTTCTTGCGAAACCAGTTCACGCAAAAAATAGGCGGCGGATGCGCGAGTCTGCGGCCGAGAGTCAACCAGTGTTCGAAATAGTCGCCCATGTGATAGCCGCAGAACGGCAGCATGGCCATCGGATCACGCCTCACTTCACCGACTTTTGCCGTCGCGGCTGCCGTCGTTTCGGAACCGAGCGTCGCTGCCATGTAAACGCCGTCGGCCCAGTTGCAGCTCTGAACCACCAGGGGGATCGTTGTGGCGCGCCGCCCGCCGAATACAAGCGCGGAAAGCGGGACGCCTTGTGGATTTTCCCAGTCGGGATCGATCGAAGGGCATTGCGCGGCAGGGACCGTGAACCGCGCGTTTGGATGCGCGGCCGGGCGGCCGCAATCCGGCGTCCAGCTTCGGCCCTGCCAGTCGATAAGATGGGCGGGTGCTTGATCGGTGAGGCCTTCCCACCATACATCATCGTCATTCGTGCGCGCGACGTTGGTGAATATGCAATTCGCCCGCAACGTCGCGATCGCATTTGGGTTGGTTTTTTCGGACGTGCCCGGCGCGACGCCAAAGAATCCGTACTCCGGATTGATGGCGCGCAGCCGGCCTTCGGCATCGGGTCTGATCCAGGCGATATCGTCGCCGATGGTCGTGATTTTCCATCCCTTGAACGCGGCGGGGGGGATCATCATTGCAAAGTTGGTCTTGCCACAAGCGCTCGGAAACGCCGCCGCAACATAGGTTTTCTCGCCGTGCGGATCTTCCACGCCCAATATGAGCATATGCTCGGCGAGCCATCCCTCGCGCCGCCCCATGCTCGATGCGATGCGCAGGGCGAGGCATTTCTTGCCCAGCAGTGCATTGCCACCATAGCCGCTGCCAAACGACCAGATTGCATTCTCCTCGGGAAAATGCACGATGTATTTCTTGTCCTTGTTGCACGGCCACGGCACGTCGGCCTGTCCGGGCGCAAGCGGCATGCCGACCGAATGCAGGCAAGGAACAAAGTTGCCGTCGTGGCCGAGAGCTTCGAGGGCCTGGCGCCCCATGCGCGTCATGATGCGCATGCTTATCACGACATACGCGGAATCCGTCAACTGCACGCCTAGCTGTGACAGCGGGGAGCCGACCGGACCCATCGAGAAAGGCACGATATACAATGTCCTTCCGCGCATGCTGCCCTCGAAAAGCGGCAGCAGCATGCGCTTCATCTCCTGCGGATCGAGCCAGTTGTTGGTCGGCCCGGCGTCTTGCTTGCCTTTGCTGCAGATGAACGTCCGGTCCTCCACGCGCGCGACATCCGACGGATCGGACAGTGCCAGATAACTGCCGGGGCGTTTCTTCGGATTGAGTTTGCGCAGCGTACCGGCTGCGACGAGTTCGGAACACAACGCCTCATACTCGGCTTGCGAACCATCGCACCAATGGATAAGGGCCGGCTGGGTCAAGCGCGCGATTTCATCGACCCAGTTCAGCAAGCCGGTATGTTCGACGAATGACGGATGCGCGAGCGCCGCAGACCTTGCGGTGCTCACCCTGGCAAGTGATCCCACAGTGCGTCCCCCAGATAAGTCGGCGGCTTGAGGCGGGCTGCCTTGAGTTGGTGCTGAGTCTATCATCCGACATCCGGCCGGTGGCCGCGTTCCATTATTCATTTCCATGCTCTTGTTGCGCCGCGGGATCTCGTTTCCCTTTCCCGGCCATCGGGCAAAAGCTGGTGGGCGGCCGGTCAATTCCGGTATTCTCCCGCGTTTGTATGCGAATCCGCCTTGTCAGGGCTGCGTCTTTCAGACTACTTCGCCGTGATCCCCATTCTGGCCTTCGATATTGAAACCGTACCCGACGTAGCAGGCTTGCGCCGACTGCACGGCCACGCGCCCGAGTTGGGCGATGGCGAGGTGGCGCGACTCGCCTTCGATCGCAGGCGCGAGGCCACCGGCAGCGAGTTTCTTCCCTTGCATTTGCAGCGGGTGGTGGCGATATCCTGCGCGCTGCGCGATCGCGACAGTTTTCGCGTATGGTCGCTGGGCGAACCCGATGAACCGGAACGAGAACTCATCAAGCGGTTTTTCGATGGCATCGAAAAATACACTCCGCAGCTCGTTTCCTGGAATGGCAGCGGATTCGACCTTCCGGTACTGAATTATCGCGCCCTGATTCACGGTGTGCGATGCGCACGCTTCTGGGACCTGGGCGACGATGACCGCGAGTTCAAATGGAATAACTACATCAGCCGGTATCACAGCCGCCACCTGGATCTCATGGACGTACTGGCCATGTACCAGGGCAGGGCGAACGCACCGCTCGACCAGATGGCGCAGCTAATCGGTCTTCCCGGCAAGCTTGGCATGGATGGCTCCAAGGTATGGGAGGCATACCAGAACGGCGACATCGCCGCCATACGCGACTATTGCGAAACCGACGTGGCCAACACTTACCTGCTGTATCAGCGTTTTCAGCTGGTGCGCGGCGTGGCGGACGAGGCGCAGTATCAGCGCGAGTGTGAACTGGTGCGCGCCACACTTGCGAAATCCGCGGGAGCCCATTGGCACCAGTTTCTGGACGGCTGGACGTCGTAGCGTGAAGCCGGGCCCGCTCAGCCCCGCGGTGCGGGTCGAATCGCTCGATCAGGAAGGACGGGGCATCGCGCACTTCGAGGGCAAGGTCATTTTTATCGAAGGCGCCCTGACCGGAGAAACAGTCCAGTATGTTTCCTACCAGCGCAAGCCGAAATACGAACTCGCGGAAGCCCGGCATATCCTGCGCGCGTCGGTGGCGAGGGTGGCGCCGCGATGCCGTTATTTCGGCGTCTGCGGCGGTTGCAGCATGCAACATCTCGAACCGCGGGCCCAGGTGGCGGCGAAGCAACGCGTGCTCGAGGACAATCTCGCGCGCATCGGCAAGGTGACGCCCGAGACCATCCTTGCCCCGATCCATGGCCCGACCTGGCAATACCGCTATCGCGCGCGGTTATCGGCGCGCTATGTCGCCAAAAAAGGCATGTTGGTCGGGTTTCATGAGCGTCGCAGCAGTTTCGTCGCCGACATGCAATCGTGCGAAGTGGTGCCGGCACGCATATCGGCGTTGCTGGGTCCGCTGCGTCAATTGATTGCGTCGCTGTCCATTCGCGACCGGTTGCCGCAGATCGAGCTGGCCATCGGCGACGCGGTTGACGTGCTGGTGTTACGCGTGATCGATCCCCCCGATCACGACGATCTCGAGACGCTCCGGACATTTGCTTCAACACATGGCGTGCAAATTCTGCTGCAACCCAAAGGTCCGGACTCGGTCTATCCGCTGACTGCGCAGGCAGCCGCGCCGCTGCAGTATCGCATTCCTGATTTCGACCTCATTTTCCCGTTCAGCGCGACGGATTTCACGCAGGTCAATCATGAGATCAACCGCGTGTTGGTGCGGCGCGCGATAACGCTGCTCGATCCGCAGCCCGGTGAACGCATTGCCGATTTATTCTGCGGCCTCGGCAATTTCTCGCTTGCGATTTGTCGGCGCGGCGCTCGGGTGCTCGGCGTCGA
This sequence comes from uncultured bacterium, assembly GCA_965233135.1. Classification (GTDB taxonomy): domain Bacteria; phylum Pseudomonadota; class Gammaproteobacteria; order Burkholderiales; family JACQAP01; genus JACQAP01. Next base: position 29,762 of record CBDDRM010000042.1, read on the forward strand.
GGGCAACGCCCGGTTGGTACAGCGCGCGCACGCCAACGCCCTGGCCAACGGCCTTTCGGAGCACTGCCAGTTTGTAACCCGCGACTTGTTTCAGATGACCGCGCAAGACTGGAAGGACCTCGGCCCCTTCGACCGGATTCTCGTCGATCCGCCGCGCGACGGCGCGATGGAGTTGGTCAAGGCCGTGGGGGCCATGCCGCCTGCTCGGATTGTCTACGTATCCTGCAATCCGGCAACACTGGCGCGGGATGCCGCCATGCTGGTGAACGTGCACGGTTATCGGCTCTGCGCGGCGGGCATCATCAACATGTTTCCACATACCTCTCACGTCGAATCGATCGCCGTCTTCGATCGCTGAGGCGCTCTGCCAGTGGCCCGAAAAAGAAAAGGCGGCCCGCAGGCCGCCTGTTACTTGGCTGGCTTGCGGGCGTCTACTCGCGCTGCCCGGTAAAAGCCATCAGCAGATGCAACAGGTGCGCGAAAACGTTGTACAGGCTGATATAGACGCCGGTCGCGGCCATGATGTAGTTGGTTTCACCGCCGGTCACGATGCGGCTCACGTCATGCAGCAGGAACAGCGAGAAGATGACGACGATCACCGCCGAAAGCGTAAGCGCCAGCGCCGGGATCTGGAAAAACATGTTGGCCAGCATGGCCAGCAGCGCCACGATCATGCCCACGAACAGGAACTTGCCCATGAAGCTGAAATCTTTCTTGGTCGTGGTTGCAATCAGGCTCATGATCACCAGAATGCCGCCTGTGCCCATCGCTGCAATGCCGATGAGTTGAGGCCCATTCTGCATGCTCAATGCCACGTTGAGCAGCGGACCAAGCCACCACCCAAGCATGAATGTCATGCCGAGTAACAGGACCACCCCCAAGCCGCTGTTGCGGTTGGCGGCGATGGCGAATTGCAGTCCGATGATGGCGCCGAGCATGAGCAGCGTGGCGATGATCGGGTGCTGCCCGATGATCGCGCTGGTCGACAGACCGACGAATGCCCCGATGACCGTGGGCACCATGGTTAACGCCAGCAGCATGTAGGTGTTGCGCAGAACCTTGTTCTGCTCGACCGACAGTGCGCGCTGCGAACTGTACTGTATTTCTGGTTGCATAGCGGTTGTGCCTCCTCAATGAATGCAAGCTTAAGACTACGCAACTGCGGTCAAAGTTTCAATGGCTTGCATGACGTTTTCTGGACTTGCGGGTATCATCCAGCCTCTCGCTCGACGTCTCTCGGCGCGCCATGGGCAGACCCGGCGATGTCTCGGGACGCAGCATCCGGGAAGGGTGGCAGAGCGGTTAAATGCACCGGTCTTGAAAACCGGCAGAGGCGCAAGTCTCTCGTGGGTTCGAATCCCACCCCTTCCGCCAATTATTTAACTAAATATTTGACGATATTATGTTTCTATATACGTCATAGCTCCTACCCACATCTTTACCCCAATTTCGATCTTGCTTCATGCAGAAAATGCCATGCGATGACTGATGAGGAGGTTCGACTAGAGCGAAAAGCGTTAGAGTTCGCCAAGGCAAACAAAAAGGCCATTGCGAAGCGCCTCACCGACCCCAATCTCTATCCCCCCGACGAGCATCCGGTGTCGCTGTTTATGGCCGGATCGCCAGGTGCAGGAAAAACGGAGTCGGCAACAGAATTAATCGCTGAACTGGGTTCGCGGATTGTCCGTATTGATGTCGACGAACTCCGAAGCGAATGCCCGGGGTACGTTGGGAACAATGCATGGCTGTTTCAAAAAGCAGCATCCGTGCTGGTAGATAAGATCCATGATTGCGTGCTCGAACAGGATCAAAGCTTTGTGCTGGATGCCACCTTTTCAAACCTCGAACGCGCCAGGATGAATATTCAACGATCGCTGAAGCGCAGGCGACATGTTCAGATCAATTACGTGTATCAAGACCCGAAGCTGGCATGGCAGTTCGTTCAGGCAAGGGAATTACTCGACGGTCGGCGCGTGCCTCCCGCTCAATTTGTAGAGCAGTACTTCAAGGCGCGTGAAGTTGTAAATCAGATCAAAAAAGAGTTCGGCGCCGATGTCAGAGTAGACTTACTTCTAAAGAACATCGATAACTCTCCAAGAACATTTGAGGCAAACGTCGATCAAATTGATTATTACATCCCCGAGCTATACGACAGGGAAGGTATTGAGAGATTGATAAATAACGCATAGGATAGTGAAATGGCACTCTTTTCAAAGAAACCAAAGGGATCTTCGGCCTTTTCGGAGTTCTTCCGGAACGCTAAGTCCAAGGAAAGAAAGCGCCTTTACTCCAAGGTGCTAGACAAAGCCACGGAACGGCAAATGGCTGTTGTGGCGGAGGCCTGTTCCAGAGGAAAATAGCCTAGAAGGCCCTCCCAACCAAGAAACCCGACTGCCCGTCGGGTTTTTTATTGTCTTGATACCAGGCTCAAACGTAAGCTCCAATTCCGAAATGCATCATTCCACAAGAGGTAAATTTTCGCACCTCGATCTAATGCGGGCCACGTCCGCAAAGGCTATTCATGGAAAATCTAGCAGCTTTGCACGGCGGAATCCCACAGGAAGAATTTGAACTCCAAAGATGCATTTGCCGGTCAGAGCCTTTTTGGCGTCAAAGCATTTCTTTCGGTTGTCCATTCTGCGGACTGGCTAACCATCAGATGATCCGTTCAAGATCATCCGTCATCTTCGGCTCATGGCATTCGTAGGCGTTCCAAAATTCAATGAACACCTTCATCACCTTGTACGCGCCGGGAGAAAAATAATAAATATGAGCGCCAGGCCCGCTTTTGCGACCATAAACACGGCAGTCGGCGGGCTCACCCGCGAACTTGAATTCCAGCATGAGCATATGGCGAAAAGTTACATCGAGTGGTTGTCCCAGTCGTTCATGCTCGATTTGTACGCAATGCCATCCAACTTCGCTCATGATCGAAAAATCTTGTTTTTCGGCGTAACTGGGAAATGTAGCAACATCTCTTTGAATGTGCGCTGGCGCACAGAACCATTAGGCCGAATGACACTGGCCTGCCGGCAGAGGCAGCCGGAGTTTCAACTGCGGATGTGCTTCACTATCGAAGCGACGGAGTAGGGCAGGACGCCGCCCCTGCGCTTGCCGGCTCGGGTCCGTTGAATGATTCGGGCGATCTGGACGTAGCTCAAGCCCGGATGCCGGGTTGCAATGGCAGCCGCCATTTGGCGCCAGCGTTCGACGCGCAGCCGCACCTCTGGTCGCACCGGACCGACGTACGTCTTGGTGCCCTTTAAAAGAGTCTTATTCGGCGGTCGCAACACTTTCTCTGGCTTCGCCCTTCAATCTTGCTTCAATGCCCTGCTCGTTCACGCTGATAAACAGGCAGGTACAGAGGACACGTCCCTGTTTGGATAAATCATTCGTCCGAGTCCCAGACCAAGATCATGCGAGCGCCCTCTTTTTTCTCGGCCTCGGCTTGATTACCTTTAGATGAATGATAAGCAAGGAAGTACTCCTGTGGGCCGCGTGTCGCCTCGGATTCGGCGCGGGTATAGCCTTTAGACTCAAGCTCGCTAGCCCTCAAAAGCACGCGATCCTTCCCGCCGTAGACGATGTTACGCATGCTCGTCGTCTTCATTGCGTTTCTCCGTTCTTCGCTGCGAGCGGCGGGGGTCTCCACCGGCGTCGAGTTTGCGCTCATCGAGCGCTTGGTCTTGCTACGTTTGGGGTGGGACATGGCATGTTCCTCGGGTCCAGTCCCGGATTCTACCGTCGGCACATATCTCATGTTTGCCCGAACCCGCCGCGGATCAAGGGATAGAGATTGGCACCGGTACGCGTGTCGCTAAATAAAGTTCTATCTGCGTTTACACGCTCGTTGAAGTCTGTAAAAATACCCAAGGTCTCTCCGCAATATCCCCAGCCGCCTGTCTCCACGCGGCGACGTGTAGCGCGCAACAAAAAGCGAGTGGTCTCTCAAGCAAGAGTCTACCGCCATCCAAATTGCCAGGTCTCTCGATGAGTGAATTACGCATTCTGTATCTCGACGACGATCCAGCGGACGTGCGACTCGTTGGGGAGCAGTTACTGCGCGCCGGCCTGGATGCTGTCATTACAGTTGCTCACGGGCGCGAATCCTTTGAAGCTGCGCTCGCAGACCGGGAGTTCGACCTCATCTTGTCTGACTATCGGGTTCCCGGCTTTAATGTCATGGAATCGCTGGATAGGCTGCGCGCCATGGGGTGCAAGATTCCCTTCATTGTCATAACCGGCGTCCTGGGTGATGAGGTGGCAATCGAACTGTTGCGAGCCGGAGCCACAGACTGCGTGCTCAAGGACCGCATGGCGCGGCTGGCGCCCGCAATCCGACGCGCGATTACCGAGCATGAAGCGCAAATACAGCACGAACTCGTGCGGACGCAACTCGCGGAGGCGAACCGGCTGGCCAAACTTGCCGCTGATGCGGCGCGCCT
>CBDDRM010000043.1:0-3115 GCA_965233135.1 uncultured bacterium
GTATCCGGCGCGGACATCAGCATGCAACTGCGCCTGCCCATGACCCGCGGTGACACATCGGGGGTGAAGACGGAGCCGCTGAGCACGGCGCAAGTCGTGGCGCGCTTGAAGGAAGCGAACAAGCTTTTCGTGTTTCCGGACCAGGCCAAGTGCCAGGTGGAAAACGCCAATGCCTTCTCGGTCGACACCCAGGGCAGGCCGACCACCGCGGAGGGGAACATCCAGGCCATGTACCGGTTCCGCTGCGACGGGGCGACGGCGGCGCGCATGGACAAGTTTGGCATCCGCTTTTCGGAGCAGGTACCGGGGCTGGAAAAACTCAGGCTGAAGGTCGCCACCGAAAAGGGCGAGAACGCCCAGGATCTGGCGCCCGCCAATGGCGATGTAACGCTCTAGTCGCGTCCGCGGCAGGCGCGGCGGGTCGGCGCAAGGAAACGGGCCCGCGACCGCGCCATCAGGCTGCCCGGCTGATGATGTGCTTCATGCGTTGCAGTTTCGGCGATACCACGGGCACCGTAAGCATCGTGCTCGCAACGGCCATCAGCAGCAGTGCCGTGAACGTCTCGCTGGTGATGACGTCCTTGTCCAGCAGGATATTGGCAAAGATGATCATGATCAGCGCCTTGGTCTGCAACAGCCAGCCGATGATCGAAGCCTCGCCGGCCTGCCAACGGAGGAGCTTTCCCGCGAGCCGGATGCCGAGCAATTTGCCGCCTATCGAAGCCATGAGCAGCAACGCCGCGGCGAAAAATACCGCCGCGCCCCCTACGCTCCAGTTGGTTCTCAAACCCGTGCTCAGGAAAAACACCGGCATCACGACCAGCAGCACATGGTGACGCAGCAGGTCCATTTGTTTCTGGTCGAACCAATCGCCATCCATGACGGCGCCCGCAAGGAACGCGCCCACCATGAAATGCAGTCCTGCCCAGTCCGCTCCGAACGAGCACACTGCGAGCCAGATCAGACCCACGTACCAGCGGTCGCTTTCCGGCAGCCGCACCATCAGTTTGCGGAAGCCGTAACTGCAAATCCCGAAGGCCAGAAGAAAAGCGCCTTGCTTGCCCACTCGCTGCCAGTCCATGAGGATCAGGGCCAGCACGCCCCAGATGGCGATGTCATCCAGACTCGCATAACGCAGGATGCGCTGCCCGATCGGCTGGCGCAGGATTTCCAGTTTCTCCATGAGCAGAATCAGAATCGGCAGCGCGGTGACGGCGCACGCCATGCCCACGCCGAGGACGAACTGCCAGGGCATTGCATTACGACCGGCCCAGCCGTCATGCATCGACATCGCCGCGGCGACGATGCTGCCCAACAAAAGCGGCGTTGCCAGGGCGAGCCCGGCAGTGATGGCCCCCTCCCGGCGATGCGTCCAGGCCTTCTTCAGGTCCAGCTCGATGCCGGCGATCCACACGAAAATCATCACGCCCCACCAGGCGATGCCGCTCAGGGCCTGTACCACCGGTTGGGTGAAAACGAACGCGTAGTACTCCGGAAAGACCTTTCCGAGAATGCCGGGACCCAACAGGATGCCGGCGATGATCTGCACCACGACCAGCGGGGCGTAGTAGTCGGTCTTCCCCAGGCGCCAGATCAGGTACGGGATGGTGAAGATGATTCCGATGGCGATCAGGAATATCTCCGTGGTGCTGAAAACGCTCTGCATCGATTTCTATTCCCGTGATCGAAGCGCAACCCTCGCTCACCTGCATTGTTCGGTCACGTGATTTTCTTGTGCTTGCGGAAATAGTATCGTAAAGAAACAGTCATAGCGCGGCGGGGAGTGGAATTCTTCTTCGTGTTTCGGCCCGCGATGGGGCGGGCAGGTCAGCCGCCCCCTGCCTTGCACCAGGCCGCGACCTCCGCCGTATGATCGAACGTCGCCTGGAAGGTCTGCGACCCGACGTTGACCCATTGCTTGCGGCCGAGGAACGCGGCGCGCTCGGCCGGAGCAAGCCGGCGATCGAGCGCGGCGAGACGCGCACAATAGTTTTCCATTACGAACGCCTTTTCGCGCGGGGTACCGGCGATGGCCTTCGACTGCATGAACCGCAGATAGGTCCATTCGTATTCCGCCTGCGGTGACGCGAACGGGTCGGTGCGCGCATTCGCCGCGTTCTTCACCGTCGCGCTGTGCAAAATCCGCAGACGGCGCAGCGTTGCCTCGGCTTGGGGTGCGAACTGGAAGGTATAGCCGTCGACACTCTTCCAGACGAGCTCGAAAGGAGACGACATCAGCTCGTAGCCGGGCTTGCGAGCGCGCAGCACGCCGTGGTCGCAGCGCCGGGTTTGCGACTGCGAGAAGCGGTACACGCCGCGCTCGTCGGTGATCGACTCGAACTCGGCGATGGTCCTCGAGCTCTCGATGTTCGTGCCGACTTCGCACTGGAACACCACTTGCGCGCCGGCGATCGGCTGGCCGCTCTCGCTGTCGATCGCAAGGCCCTCGCCCGCCTCGATGCAGCCGCACAGCAGGGCTGCCGCCGCGGCGAGTACAACCAATGCCACGCACTTTATCGAGTGCGCGGGCACGTCTGGCGTCTCGAGTGTTGCGAAACATGGGCCGATCGTGATCGTTTCAGTCTCCTTCGGCCACGGCGGTCCGATCAGCGCCGCGGCATGCTGCTCAAGCCTTGCGCTCGGCCATCACCGATTCGATCATTGCAGGATCGGCCGGCTTGGTCAGGTGAACGTCGAAGCCGGCCGCTGTCGCGCGCTCGCGGTCGCGCTCCTGGCCCCAGCCGCTCAACGCAACGAGCAGGACATCGCGGCCCCAGGGCGTTTCGCGGATACGCTTTGCTACTTCGTAGCCGTTCATCTCCGGCATCCCGATATCCATCACCACAACATCCGGTCGAATGCGCTCGGCGTTCTCGAAAGCGTCTTTTCCGTTGAAGGCTGTGAAGACTTCGTGACCATGCAGGCGAAGAATAGCGGCAAGGCTCTCGGCCGTATCGCGCAGGTCGTCTGCCACGAGGATCCGTCGCATGGGAGCGCGAGTTTCCGGAATCACGTCGGCCGGCGTTGCATCCGTGCGTCCCTCTTCGTTCATGACGGGCAGGCGCAAAATGAATGTCGAGCCCTTCCCCGGCCCCGCGCTTTGCGCTTCGACGGT
>CBDDRM010000044.1:0-31987 GCA_965233135.1 uncultured bacterium
CGACATGAATGAAGCGCTGACTTACCTCCAGGCCCCTGCCAACGCAGCATCCAGCGTCCAAGCCGTGCCCATAGAGCAGCTCAAGGCATGGGCGGCGCAGACTGAAATCGGCAAAGGCGCCGGTGCACTGCGCCGCGGCGGCCGCTGGAAGCTCTACCTGGCCAGCTATCGCGAGCAACGCGAGGCGCTGGCGCTGTACGACAGCTTGCGCCGTGCCGGATATCCGGTGCACATCCGGCCGCAGCAAACCGACGGGGGGAATCTGTACCGCGTTCGGCTCGCCGGTTTTTCCAGCGAAAGCGAAGCCAACGCGCAGGGCCAACGCCTGAAACAAAGCAACCCCGGTCTCGAGCCGGTAGCGTCCCTGCAGTAGCGCGCGTTTTGCGCGCGCGCTGCGGATGCGGGGCGTTTTCGTTGTACCATCGGTGGGCAGCAGGAGATTCCTGCATCTCGCGCCCCACTACGGATTCCCATGTCGCGCAAGCATCCCATCATCGCCGTCACCGGCTCCTCGGGCGCCGGGACCACGGCGGTGCGCAAGACTTTTGAAACCATCTTCCGTCTTGAGAACATCGCTGCGGCGCTGATCGAGGGTGATAGTTTTCACCGTTACGACCGCGACGAGATGCGCCGACTGATCGATAAGTATGAGCAAATGGGCGGACTGGCAATCAGCCACTTCGGGCCGGAGGCGAATCTTTTTGACGAGCTGGAGGCTTTGTTCGCCGAATACAGCCGCAGCGGCGGGGGTAGTGCCCGGCTTTATCTGCACAACGAAGAACGTGCGGCACGATACGGACGCCGGGCGGGAACCTTCACCGCTTGGGAAAAATTGCCCGAACACACCGATCTGCTGTTCTATGAGGGCCTGCATGGGGGCATCGTGACCGAGAAAGTCAATGTGGCCGCGCATGTAGATCTGCTGATCGGCGTTACGCCCACTGTCAATCTCGAGTGGATTCAGAAAATCCAGCGCGACATGCACGGACGCGGCTATTCGATCGAAGCGGTCACGCAGACCATTCTGCGACGCATGTACGACTACGTGCATTACATTACGCCGCAATTCTCGCGCACCCATGTCAATTTCCAGCGCGTGCCCACCGTGGACACGTCGAATCCTTTCGTGGTGCGGGACGTTCCATTGGCCGAGGAGAGTTTCGTGGTGATTCGGTTGTCCGACACGAGTTACCTGAATGAGCCCTACCTGCTGGCGATGATCGAAGGCTCGTTCCTGTCCCGGCCGGATACCATCGTGGTGCCGGGCGCGAAGATGGAGTACGCGATGCAGCTAATCTTGACCCCAATGATCCGCGATCTGGTCAGCGAGAGCAGAAAGGCGCGCGGCTGACTCGGGCGAGTACATTTATAATTCAGGATTGCAACCGCAATCCTGTTCCGATTCCGCATGTCCCTTCTCGAAGGCCTCAATCCCCAGCAGCTCGAAGCCGTCACGCTCGAGCGCCGGTCGGCGCTGATACTCGCCGGTGCCGGGTCCGGAAAAACGCGGGTGCTGACCACACGTATTGCCTGGCTGATCCAGACCGGACAGATCGGCCCGCAAAGCCTGCTGGCGGTGACGTTCACCAACAAGGCCGCGCGCGAGATGTTGCTGCGCATCTCCGCGATGCTGCCGATCAATACGCGCGGCATGTGGGTGGGTACTTTTCACGGGCTGTGCAATCGCATCCTGCGGGCGCATTACCGGGAGGCCGGTCTGCCCCAGACTTTCCAGATACTGGATTCGGCCGACCAGCTCGCCATGGTCAAGCGCGTCATGAAATCGATGAACGTCGACGACGAGAAGTTTCCGCCCAAGCAGGCGCAATACTTCATCAACGGCGCCAAGGAGCAAGGATTGCGTGCGGCAAAGGTCGAGGCATTTGACGATTTTTCGCGCAAACTCATCGCTGTCTATGAGACCTATGACGCACAGTGCAACCGCGAAGGGGTGGTCGATTTCGCCGAGCTGCTGTTGCGCTGCTTCGAACTGCTGTCGAAGAATGAGATTCTGCGCGAGCACTATCGAGCGCGCTTCAAGCACATCCTGGTGGACGAATTCCAGGACACCAACCGGCTGCAGTATTTTTGGCTGAAGCTGCTCGCCGGGCCCGGTAACGCCATTTTTGGCGTCGGCGACGACGACCAGTCGATTTATGCGTTTCGCGGCGCGCGCGCCGGCAACATGCTCGATTTCGAGAAAGACTTTCACGTCGAGAAAGTCATCAAGCTCGAACAAAACTATCGTAGTCACGGCAATATCCTCGACGCCGCGAACGCGCTGATCAGACATAACCACGCAAGGCTTGGCAAGAACCTGTGGACGGCGCAGGGCAACGGCGAAGCGCTGCGCCTGTACGAGGCGGCTACCGATCTCGAAGAAGCGGGGTATATCCTCGACGAAGTCAGGCAGCTGCGCAACGAGGGCACGTCGCTTTCCGATATCGCCCTGCTTTACCGCTCCAACGCGCAATCGCGCGTGCTAGAGCACGCCTTGTTCAATGCCGGCATCGCGTATCGCGTCTACGGCGGACTGCGATTCTTCGAGCGCCAGGAAATCAAGCATGCGCTGGCTTATCTGCGGCTGACCGCGAATCCCGACGACGACGGCGCGTTCCTGCGCGTCGTGAATTTTCCTACCCGAGGGATCGGCAGTCGCAGTCTGGAACAACTGCAGGAAGTGGCGGCGGGACGCGGTATCTCCCTGTGGCAGGCCGCGTGCGCCAACACGCTCTCGGGCAAAGCCGGTGGCAGTATCGCGGTGTTTGTACGGCTGATCGAATCGATGCGCTCGGCGTGCCATGATCTCGCTCTGCCGGAGATCATCGATCACGTCGTCGCACTGAGCGGGTTGCTCGCGCACTATCAGAGCGAACGTGAAGGCGAGGACCGGATCGAGAATCTGGGAGAGCTGACCAACGCCGCCGTGGCGTTCGTGTCCGCCGACGGCCCGCTCGCGCAAGCAAACGAAGACGCAGAACTGCGCTCCATCGGATTCGACGCGCTTGCGGCGTTTCTTGCGCATGCTTCTCTGGAAGCCGGCGAGCACCAGGCTGCGGCCGGGGCCGATGCCTTGCAGCTCATGACCGTGCATTCAGCCAAAGGTCTGGAGTTCCATGCCGTTTTCATCACCGGCCTGGAGGAAGGTCTGTTCCCACACGAAAACAGCACGACCGAGCAGGATGGCCTGGAAGAAGAGCGCCGTCTGATGTACGTGGCGCTCACGCGCGCGCGGCGCCGCTTGTATCTGACGCATGCACAGACCCGCATGCTGCACGGCCAGACCCGCTACAACATCGCTTCGCGTTTTCTCGAAGAGATCCCCGAGTCGCTAATCAAGCGCGTCAACACGGCCAAGTATTCGGGTTTCGTCAGCGCCCGCGGCTTCGATCGCGCCACGGAGGCAAGGGTTCCGAACATCGCCAGCCCTGAGTCGGGTTGGCGCATCGGGCAGAACGTGGTGCATGCGAAATTCGGCGCAGGGGTGATTGTCAACGCCGAGGGCCGCGGCGCCGATGCCAAGGTACAGGTCAATTTTCGCAGCGGCGGCATGAAATGGCTGGCACTCGAATATGCCAAGCTCTCGCCGGGGTGATGTCTAAGGTGCAACGGGTACGGCAGGTTCCGCCGCAGGCTCGCTGAAAATGTCGCGATAACTGGTGTAAATCGAGGGCAGCACGAACAGCGCCACGATCCATAAACCGGGGTTGCGTTCCATGTTGGCCAGATCGAATGGGGCCATCAGCAGGATCAGGGGCAGCAGCATAACCAGTCCGTAAATCAGAAACGCCGGCATGTTTCTCAGGCAGGCGCCGAAACTGTCGCGCAGCGCCTGCGTCGGGCGCTGGTTGCCGAACAGCACCAGCAAGGGCGCGAACCACACCGCCATGGTCAGCGGCACGGACAGCAGCATGCCGGCGAGCAGCGCGCTCATCGCCGGACCCATCGCCTCCATGAGTTGGGTGGGGTCCATGTTTTGCGCCTGTCCGGTTACGATCTGCTGTATCGCACTGCCGCCGATCGCAAACATGAGTCCGGCTATCAGGACATTGCCGATCAAATAAATCCCGCCGAGCGTGACCAGGTTGAGCGTATTGTGGCGAAAGCCCGCGAAGAAATGCGCGATCTCCAGTTCCGCACCTTGTTCGAGCGCACGGCAGCCAATCATGAGGCCGCCGAGAAAAACCGGCGTGAGAAGCGCCAGCAGCAGGCCGGCGAGCGGCAATCTGGCCGCGACGAACACCATGGCCCACAGCATCACCACAAACAGCACCCAGATGAAAAAGCTTCGGCGCAGCAGAACGAAGCCCTGCATCAACCATTTGAGACCGTGCGAGGCAGGCACTTTATGAATATTCATGTCGATGACCCTTGTGTCGCAGCCAGGCTGGTGCAAGTGCCGTTGCGATGATTGGAGAGGATCCGGCGGAACCGTTCCGGATCATGCCTGTGCGTCAGTTCCCCCGGCCGCGGAAGGTGAAAATCGTAAAGCCGCGATACCCAGAACCGAAGAGCGCCGGCGCGCAGCATCCAGGGCCACGCGTCGCGCTCCTCGTCGGTAAACGGCCGCACCGACATGTAGGCACGCAAAAGCGCTTGCGTGCGGGTTTCATCCAGCACGGCATCATCGGTAATGCACCAGTCGTTCACCGTAATGGCGACGTCATAGACGAAACTGTCGATACAAGCAAAATAAAAATCGATAAAGCCGCCGACTCGCTCGCCGTCGAACAGCACGTTATCGCGAAACAGATCCGCATGCACGACGCCGCGCGGCAATCCGTCGCGCCTCTGCCCGGCCTGAAAACAGATTTCCGACTCGAGCAACGCGGCGTTCTCGGCGCTCAGGAACGGATAGATCTCCGGGGCGCAGGCGGTCCACCACGGCGCGCCGCGCAGATTGTCAAGATGTCCCCGGTACGTGGCGCCCGCCAGATGCATTTCCGCAAGCACTTCACCGACCCTCGCGCAATGCATCGCGCTGGGCGCATGCACCGGCTCTCCGCTGAGACAGGAAACGATCGCCGCTGGTTTTCCGCTGAGTTCGCCCAGCAATTCATTCTGCAGGTTGGCGATTGGCTTCGGACAAGGTAGCCCGTGACTTGACAGATGCGCCATCAAATTCAGATAAAACGGCAGTTCGTCGCGCGTAAGCTTCTCGAATAACGTCAGTACGTATCGGCCATGCGTGGTCGTGACGAAGTAATTGGTATTCTCGATACCCGAAAGAATGCCTTCCAGCCCGGTCGGCACACCGATCGAATAGTTGCGCAGCCAGTCCGAAAGCTGCTCGTGCGTAACAGTCGTGAACACGGACATCGTCGTGCTCTACAGGTTCAGTTGCGCTTCGCGCTCGGCGCTGGTGAGTTCAAAGCCGCGTTTCTCGTAGTGATCGAAAATGGCATCGACCACGGCCTTGGGCTCGTCGATCACCTTGATCAAATCCAGGTCTTCCGGGCTGATCATCCCCTCGGACACCATGCGCTCGGAGAACCAGTCGAGCAGGCCGCGCCAGAACGACCCGTGCACCAGGATAATCGGAATGCGGGTGATTTTGCCGGTCTGGACCAGGGTCAGAATCTCGCCGAGTTCATCGAGGGTGCCGAATCCGCCGGGCAGCACGACGTAGGCGCAGGCAAACTTGGCAAACATGACCTTGCGCGCAAAAAAATGGCTGAACGTCTGGCTGACATCCTGATAGGCATTGGCCGTCTGTTCATGTGGCAACTGGATGTTGAGTCCCACAGATAAAGAGCGACCCGCATAGGCGCCCTTGTTGACGGCCTCCATGATTCCCGGACCGCCTCCGGAGATCACCGCGAATCCCGCGTCGGACAACTGGCGGCCAATCGCTTCAGCCAGTTTGTAGTAGGCGTGGGCCGGTTGCGTGCGCGCGCTCCCGAATATACTGACGGCCGGCCGAATGTGCGCGAGGCGCTCGGTCGCCTCGACAAACTCTGACATAATTCCGAACACTCGCCAGGATTCCCGCGCCGACCATGTCTTTTCGACAAATTCGGGCGCGAGCGGAGCCGGGACCTTCTGTTTTTCGCTCATGTGGATTTTCCGCGCTGATCGCCAATGAAAACGTTAGTGCTGGTGGATGGTTCTTCCTACCTCTATCGCGCATTTCATGCGCTACCGGACCTGCGTAACCGGCAGGGCGAACCGACCGGCGCCGTGAAAGGCGTGCTCAGCATGCTGCAGAAGCTGCGCAACGAGACGTCGGCGGATTATATCGCTTGCGTATTCGACGCAAAAGGAAAGACCTTCCGCGACGAATGGTACGCGCAGTACAAGGCCACGCGCGCGCCCATGCCCGACGATCTTTCACGGCAGATCGAGCCGTTGCACGACTGCGTCCGGGCCATGGGCTGGCCGCTTCTGATGGTCGACGGCGTGGAAGCCGACGACGTCATTGGCACTTTGGCGAAGCAGGCCGAGGCGCTCGGCGTTCAGACCATCATTTCGACGGGCGACAAGGACATCACCCAACTCGTGAATCCGATGGTGCGGTTGGTGAATACGATGTCCAGCGAATCCCTCGACGAGGCAGGCGTGCAGCAAAAGTTCGGCATCGGGCCAGCGCAGATTGTCGACTATCTCACGCTCATCGGCGACTCGGTTGACAACATCCCGGGTGTCGACAAAGTCGGTCCGAAAACTGCGGTGAAATGGCTCACGCAGTATGGTTCGCTTGACGAGATTGTCGCCCATGCTGCGGAGTTCACCGGTGCGGTGGGCGAGAACTTGCGCAAAGCACTGCCCTGGCTGCCCACCGCGAGGAAATTGCTGAGCATCAAATGCGATGTGCCGCTGCCGCTTGGCATCGAACAACTGACGCCCCAGCCGCAGAACCTGGCCGAACTTACGCGACTGTTCGAGCGCCTGGAGTTCAAGTCATGGCTGCGCGAATTGCAGGGACGCGGAGCGGGGGGCGAGCGGCGCGGTGAAGTCAAAACCGCGGCGCCTTTAGGCGCAAGCGTCGAGCCGTCCCCTGCACCGCAGACCCGTCACTACGAGACCATCCTGAGCGAGCAGCAACTCGACGCCTGGCTCGCACGTATTGGCGCGTCGGCGCTGGTTTCGGTGGACACGGAAACCACCACCCTGGACCCGATGACGGCACGTCTCGTCGGCCTTTCGCTTTCGGTCGAGCCGCATGCTGGCGCCTATCTTCCCCTGGCCCATACTTATGCCGGCGCGCCCGCGCAATTGGACGCCGGGCGTGTGCTCGCTGCGCTAAAGCCCTGGCTCGAAAACGCGACCGCGCGCAAAGTCGGACAGAACCTCAAGTTCGATGCACATGTGTTCGCCAACTACGGCATAACGCTGCGCGGGCTGGAGCACGACACGTTGCTGCAGTCCTATGTGTTGGAGAGTCATCGGCCACACGACCTGGACAGTCTCGCCGGGCGCCATCTCGACTTGACCACGATCAGCTATGACGATGTGACCGGCAAGGGTGCGAATCGCATCGCGTTCGAGCAAGTCGAACTCGACCGCGCCACCGAATTCTCCGCCGAGGACGCAGACGTTACGTTGCAGTTGCACCGGGTGTTGTATCCGCAGATCGAGGCAGACGCCAAACTCACGCATATCTACCGCGATATCGAGATGCCGGTCATGCAGGTATTGTTCACGATGGAGCGAAACGGCGTACTGCTGGACACTGCGCTGCTTGAGCAGCAAAGTCGTGAACTCGGCGCGAGGATAATGGAACTGGAGCATAGCGCGCATGCGCAGGCAGGTCAGCCATTCAATCTCAATTCGCCAAAGCAGTTGCAAGAGATTCTGTTTCAGCGCCAGGGATTGCCAGTGGTAAAGAAAACGCCCAGCGGCATTCCCTCGACCGACGAAGATGTATTGCAGCAACTCGCACTTGATCACCCGCTACCGAAGCTGATCCTCGACTATCGCGGGCTGTCAAAGCTCAAGTCCACTTATACGGATAAGCTACCGCGCATGGTCAACGCCGCGACCGGGCGGGTGCATACCACCTACGCGCAAGCCGTAGCCGTCACCGGCCGCTTGTCTAGCAATGAACCGAATCTTCAGAACATCCCGGTGCGCACGGCAGAAGGGCGCCGTATTCGAGAAGCTTTCATTGCGTCTGCCAATTCGGTCATCGTTTCGGCGGATTATTCGCAGATCGAGCTGCGCATCATGGCGCACCTCTCCCAGGACGTGGGGCTTCTGAGGGCGTTCGCCGCCGGAGACGATGTGCACAGGCATACGGCGGCGGAGATCTTCGGAGTCGAGTCAAGAGCTGTGACCAGCGAGCAGCGGCGTTACGCAAAAGTCATCAATTTCGGTCTGATATACGGCATGTCCGCGTTCGGCCTCGCCGCGAACCTGGGTATCGAGCGTGGCGCGGCGCAGCAGTACATGGAACGGTATTTTCAGCGCTATCCGGGAGTCAGGGACTACATGGAGCGCACGCGCGATTCGGCACGTGCGAAGGGCTATGTGGAAACGGTCTTCGGACGGCGACTGTATTTACCGGAGATTACCGCGAGCAATGCTGCCCGCCGCCAAGGCGCAGAGCGCGCAGCCATTAACGCACCCATGCAAGGAACTGCCGCCGATCTCATCAAGCTCGCCATGATCGCCGTGCAAGGCTGGATAGAAAGCGCCAGGCTTCGTAGCAGATTGATCATGCAAGTCCACGACGAACTCGTGCTGGAGGTGGTGGATTCGGAGCTCGACGTTGTGAAGAGCGAATTGCCCGTGCTCATGAACCGGGTTGCCTCCCTCGACGTGCCGCTAGCGGTGGATCTGGGAACCGGTCCGAACTGGGAAAACGCGCACTGAATGCGTTTCTACGGCGCTGTGCGTTGCACGTACGCCATGCGGTCCGGGTTGCGGGTAATCATGCCGCAAGCGAGTCGGGCTCCTGCGTTGCCGGCGGGCTGCGAACTGAAATCGTCACGCTCGGCATGCACTATGAGACCGCGCCCGATAATGCTGTCCTCGCCAGTGCCGAACGCTCCATCGGGCACTTCGAAGATTTCGTACACCTGTCCCGCGTGATTGGCCTCGACATTGCCCAGATCGCCGGCGTGATGCTGCGCAGACTCCGGAGCGCCATGCGCAGAGCCCGTGGGGTTGAAATGATCGCCTGCGCTGGAAGCGTCGCGTGCCGAGCAATCGCCCCGCTCGTGAATATGCATGCCGTGCAGGCTGTCGGGCTTGAACCCGCTCAGATTTGCAGTCACCAGTGTCGTGCCATCGCCCTTGCGCACGAAAGTCACCACGCCGTGCGCGGAACTGCCCGACGTAGGCGACAGCACCGCCATGGCCGACGGATCATCAAAAATGGTGGGGCGCTGATGGAACTGGCACGCGGTGAGCATCGGCAGACCCGCCAACACGAGCATGCGACACGCGTCGCGCTGCAGCGAGCGCGCCAGCATGGGGTTCATTGCGAGCGTGCCGCCGCAAAAAAGCCGCTGGTTCTGCGCCGCGCCGGCTTGCGACCGAAAACCATTACCACGGACCCCTTGCGCACGGCCGCCAGATCGCAGGCGTAGGACAGGGCCGATTGCGGCGCACGGAAGAACGCAAGTGCTTCGCGAATCCCTTCTTCGGCGACTTCCCAGAGGCCGGATGCTCCCCGCACGATGCGAAACGATGGCTTGCTTCTACTGTTGATCCTCATTGCTGGCTCCTGAAAAATGCAGGTCGCCGCCGCGACGACCTTGATGTCTGGTTGTTATCACTGCCCGAAGAGAAGAGTGGTGCAGTCTCAATCACGAGATTGCAATCCGCGTGCCACGCATGCCCCACCCGCCCGGGGCTTGCACGCAGATTCATGCGACTGTTGCTGTACGCCTTACAGGGCCCATGCAATTTTTACGACGCATTGCTCGCCGCTGGCCGCGCGACCCTCACCGTCATCAAACCCAACGGCGGCGCGATCAGTTGAAAAACAGGTACAGAATTACCAGCACAAAAAACGGCACGCCCAGCAGCCACGCGAGAAAATACTTGCCCATGATGTTCACCTCTTTCGATTGAACCGCCGACGGCGCTCGATGCGGGTCGTACGGCTTGCCAGCAAACGCGCAAAGGGCGTGCCAATCAATCGGGCAGCCGATGAGCCAACAAGCCCAGGGCGCACCGGCTCGGTTTGGCGTGCCGATGCGGGGCGTGTCAGGCGATTCGCACCAGGGTGATCGCTTTTTCGGGGCACGCGGCGACGCACAGGGCGCAGCCCCGGCACGCGTCGGCGTGGGTAGCGAACGCCTGCGTCCAGCCGTGTACCGCTCCTTTTAACTTACCGCGCAAAGTCAATCCGGAACGCAACTCGGCTGGCACTCGGCTCATGGTGAAAACGTTGTAAGGGCACGCGGCGACGCATTCTTGTTTACCTTCGCATCGATTGCGATCGATCACCGGGGCTACGCGCCCCGGTGGCTGATTGCAACTACTGTTGTTGTCATGCGCCACAGTCGCTCCCGGATCGATAATCACGCGTGGTCGACACCATTCGGCCCGCGTCAAGCATCCGGATTCCCGGGGTGCTCATCGGCAATGCCGCCCAGCGAATACTGGATGTTGTAAAGGTTGGCATAGATAGCGCCCGCGGCCAGCAACTCGGCGTGGGTGCCGATCTCCGCAATTTCGCCGCGGTCGAGCACGACGATACGATGGGCTTTTTCGATGGTGGACAGCCGGTGGGCAATGACAATGGTGGTTCGGCCGCGCATCAGTTCCTCGAGCGCCGCCTGCACATGTTTCTCGGATTCCGAATCCAGCGCCGAGGTCGCTTCATCCAGAATCAAAATGGGCGCATCCTTCAGAATGGTGCGTGCGATCGCCAGACGCTGTCGCTGACCACCCGACAGGCGCACACCGTTTTCGCCGATCAGGGTATCAAAACCCTGCGGCATCGCGCGAATGAACTCCAGGGCGTGAGCCCCCTCGGCGGCGCGTTCGATGGCAGCGCGGGACGCCCCCGCGGCTTGACCGTAGGCGATATTGGCGGCCACGGTGTCATTGAACAAAGCCACTTCCTGGCTCACCAGCGCGATGTTGCGGCGAAGGTCTCGAAGGGACAAGGACTCGATATCGTGGCCGTCGATCGTGATGGTGCCCGCATCCGGATGATAGAAGCGAGGAACCATGTTCGCGAACGTGCTCTTGCCGCCGCCCGAAGAGCCGACAAGCGCAATGGTTTCGCCGGCCCGGATCGCCAACGTGACATCCTTCAATGCCGGTTGCTCGGCGCGCGGGTAGCGGAAATACACATGGTTGAAAGCGATGTCCCCGCGCGCACGCGCCAGCGCGACGGTCCCCTCGTCTTTTTCGGCTTGCTCGTCGAGCAGAGCGAACACGCTTTCCGCAGCGGCCAGGCCGCGTTGGAGGTATTCGGCGACCCCGGTCAACCGCTTCAATGGTGGCGTGAGGAGCAGCATCGCGGCGAGAAAGGAAACAAACCCGCCGACCGTTGTCGCATCCGATTGCGCCTGCACTGTGGCGTAATACACCACAACGGCGACCGCCATGGCCGCGAGCAGCTGAACGATGGGCACATTGCCCGCTGCGGCGGCCACTTGCTTCATGCTGAAGCCGCGCAGCCGATTGCTGGTCGCCGCAAAACGCGCCGCCTCGTACTGCTGACCCCCAAATATCTTGACCACTTTGCTGCATTCGACAGTTTCCTGCAGCACCTGGGTGATGTCGCCCATGGCTTCCTGGGTTTTGCGACTCATGTTGCGCAAACGGATGTTGAAGAAACGCACTACCACGGCGATGGGCGGCACCATGATCAGCGAGATCAATGTCAGCTGCCAGTCGGTGTACAACAAATAGGACAACAACCCGACAATGGTGACGGTGTCCTTGACGAGCACCATGACGACATTCGTTGCCGCGCCCGTGACCTGCGCGGCATCGAATGTGAAGCGCGAAATCAGGTTGCCCGAGGTGTTGTCATGAAAATAGCCCAACGGCAGCGTCAGCATGCGCCCGAACATCAGGTCGCGCAGGTCCATGACCACGCGATTGCCGACCCACGCGCTGGCATAGGTGCCCAGGTAAGTACCGGCACCGCGCACGACGTACAGCAGCACCATGAACACCGGAACCCAGGTAATCAGGAAGGGGTCCTTCTCGACAAAGGTGCCGTCCAGGAACGGCTTCACGGCGATGGGCAATGCGACTTCGGTCGCTGCCGTGATCAGCATGCCCAGAATCGACAGCGCAAACACACCCCAGTAGGGTTTCACGTAGCGCAGCAGGCGCACATAGAGCTGGGTGCTGGTCATATGTTGCATGGCCGGCACAATAACAAAACTAGACGGCGCGGGACAGGACGGGGAATAGGAGTCGGTGAGTTGGACCGCCCCGGCGCCTCGCGCGCTAAGTGCGATTCGCTAGCGGAATCGATATTCCACCGACGCCAGATAGTTCCGCTCCGGCGCCGGATACGCGACAAAGGTGCTGGTGGGAAAGGTGATGGCGAGCGCGTAAGTATAGTAGTGTTCATCAAACAGGTTGCGCACGGACGCCCCGAAAGTCCAGTCCGCTACCGTGTGGTATACGCCCATGTCCACGGTCCAGTAGGACGGCATTTTGCGTCCGAACGTATTCGCTTCGTCACCATCGTAGAGTTGGGAACCCACGTAGTGGGCGACAGCGTTGAGCTGCGTGCGCTGCGTGACACGCCAGTCAATTCCGGCATTGACCATATGGCGTGGCACCAGCGGAATGCGGTTACCCGAGACATCCACGCCCGAAAGCTCAGCCGAGCGGAATCTCGCTTCGGTGTAGGTGTAGTTCGCATACACCACGGTATCCGCCGCGAGCGCCCATTTGCCCTCCACTTCTACCCCGGAACGTTTGGTCGGGGGCAAGTTCACGTTGGCGAACGCACCCGAATCGAAATGTATTTCATTCTTGAGCTCGGATCGAAAGACGGCGATCCGGTAAGTGCCGGTACCGGCTTGCGTCTCCAATCCCAGCTCAGAATCGTGCGAGGTCTGTGGTTCGATGAAATTGACGGTGGCTGGAATGAAAAAAGCCCCCAGTCCAGGCGCGTAAACTTCATCGAGCGTGGCGATGCGGAAGCTGTAGCCATATCTGGCGTAAACGGCGCTCGCCGGGCTTAACTCATGGCGCGCTCCGATTTCGTAGGCCGACACGTTGCGGTTCTGTTCGCCGGCTGCGCTGCCTGCGGCAGCACTCGCATCGGCCGCCTGGAACTCGACGCCTTGCAAGCGGCCGCCGATCGACAAGGCGGTGCCTGCCGCGGGCGTGGCGACATTCTGCGCATAAATCGCGGTGTTGCGTTGCCGTGCGGTGGCCGTAGCCGGGTTGCTGCGAACCGATTCGTAATCCCAGTCTTCCCAGTCGAACCCGAGAACGAGACTGTTCGCCACGCCCCGCACTGCATAGGGCACCTTCAGCCGAGGCGAAAAGCGCCATGTCGCTACACGGGTATCGCCATCCAGGGTGAGTCCCGCAAACGCCGCATGGAATTCGTCATGTTTTTCCCGATATCCGACATCGGTCACGAGTTGCGTATCGCCGAAGTTGAACTGCCCTGACAAATTGGCGAATCCGCTGCGCCGGTTGGCAAAATCGCTGGGTGTGCGGGTGCCGCGCCGGTCCGTCTCGAGCTCAGCTTCGGTGCGGTTGCCAGGTAGGCGCAAGTCTTGCTGCTCGTAGCCGAGCTTGAGATTCAGAGCCCGATCCGGATCGAAGTTGCGCAGGTCGGCGACAAGATTGTTCTGCTCGACGCGATTGTTGTCGCGGTAATTATCCGAGCGCAAGTGGCCCCCATGCAGCGCCAGGCCAATGGTTTCGCCGGCGATATGGCCTCCTGCGCGATAATCCCAGGCGTTGTAACTGCCGACAGCAGCGGATGCGGCGAAAGATTTGCCGGCGGGCTGCGCGCCTTTGGTGAGGATATTGATGACGCCGCCGGTACTGCCGCCACCGTACAACACCGCTCCGCTGCCGCGAACGATTTCGATGCGCTCGATGGAATCGAGCGGAATCGATGACCAGCGCGCCGCCGTGAGTTCGTATTCGCTGAGGCGTCGGCCGTCGACCAGTACCAGGGTATTCTGGTCGCCGGTCACGCCGAAGCCGCGAAGATCTACCTGCATGTCCGGACTGCCACTGTTATCCCGCACGAACACGCCGGGTTGGCGCGCGAGCACGCGCGGCAGCGAGGTCTCGCCGCTGTTGCGAATCTCCTGCGCAGTGATCACTTGCACGCCGACCGGCTGATCGCCAGCCCGTTGCTCGAAACGCGAGGCCGTCACGACAATTTCTTCGGCAGAGACAGCTGGCGGCTGCTGTGCCGCAGCGGGCGTATTGATCGAAAGACCCAACAGTAAATACAACTGCTTTTTGTTCATTGCTGCTCCCCTGGAACGCAAACTCCCCGTTTTGCGCAGTTCTGAAAGGGGAGTTCCACGGGAAAGCAGGTGAGGGCGACGCCGCCACCGGATGACCGCCCCGCGCGGAATCTCCGTTGCGTCCGAGGGCCCGGTATCCGGGCTTGCGCTTCAGGCGTATCGCCTTCCCATAGGGCGCCCGTCGTGGTGGACGCTGCCCACAGTGGCATCGTGATACGCCCCAATAATCGCTTACCGTTGCGGGGGCAGCACAGGAATTGCACCGGCCATGGAGATGGGGGGGCGCGCACCTGTTTCCCGTTTGACCCTTTAGCAGGGCACCCGAGAACGTGCCCGGATTCTAACCCACGCTGGGCCACCGGTGGTGCCGCGCAGCGAGGCAAAAGTCCGCCGCCAGGACGCCCCTATCGGCGCCGGGAACGCGCCCCGCAAGCGTTGGTCACATATATACTAAAATACATTCAAAAAAATCCGTTAGCAGTTGACTTTTCAAGCTTTTCATTATTATAGTGCCCTCATGGAAGCCGAGCTTACCGCCCTCGACGACAAGATCAGTCAACTCATTCAACTGACGCAGAAGCTCCGCAAGGACAATTCCCAGCTGCGGCAGCATTTGGCTTCGGTGCAAAGTGAGAACAAGCGCCTCGCAGCCAAAGTGGATACCGCCAAAACGCGGCTTGAGAGCCTGCTCGCCCAGATTCCGGATGGCGTCGAATGAGCGCTTCGGGCAAGGGCGGCGGGCTCGACGTCAATATTCTGGGCCGTGAGTTTCGTATCGCGTGCCGCGAAGAGGAGCAGAAGGATCTGCTCAAGGCGATCGAATATCTCAATATCAAAATGCGCGAAATTCGCGATGCCGGCAAAGTCATCGGGGTCGAACGCATCGCCATCATGGCGGCGCTGAATATCACGCACGAGCTGCTGACATCGCGCGTGGACGGCGGATTTGAAGTAGGGGAGATTAAGCGTAGAATCTTTGGCATGCAGGCTGCCATTGACCAGGCGCTCAACGGTCAGGACGAATTGTTCTGACGCAAGTCAATGTCCCCTGCGGCATCCGTCAGGCTGTAATTCTTTGAACCAATGTTAATAGCCTTGGTTGCTGCCTAAAGTAGCGCTGTTGTGCGCGTCCCAATGGGAAGCGCCTGATGTGCTCGGAAAGCGACCGCCTTGAACCCTAGGTTCAAGATGCCGGTCTGACGGGAATCGCGGGGGACTCCATATTTAGAGGGTTCCGTATC
Organism: uncultured bacterium; assembly: GCA_965233135.1. GTDB lineage: Bacteria > Pseudomonadota > Gammaproteobacteria > Burkholderiales > JACQAP01 > JACQAP01. The sequence goes on from CBDDRM010000044.1 coordinate 15,614, forward strand.
GAAAGGCGCGCTACGCGTGCGTGTTTGCGCGATGGTTCGAACCGTAGAGTTCCGAAATTCCGGAACTCTTTTTTTTGGGCGGCGTAATCATGAATTACTGGTTGATGAAATCCGAGCCAAGCGTGTTCGGCATCGACGATCTCGCCAAGTCACCGGCAAAAACGGCGCCGTGGTGGGGGGTGCGCAATTACCAGGCGCGCAACTTCATGCGAGACCAGATGAAGATCGGCGACCGCATATTCTTCTACCACTCGAGCTGCCCGGAGCCGGGCATTGCGGGAATCGCCAAGGTCTCCCGACTCGCCTATGCCGATGAGACCCAGTTCGATCGCGCGAGCAAATACTTTGACGCCAAGGCCTCGCGCGATCATCCGCGCTGGTTTAACGTCGATGTGACGCTGGTGAAGACAACGCGTCTGATCGGACTCGCAGAATTGCGCTCGCACGCCGAACTGGCATCGATGCGCGTGCTTCAACGCGGCAACCGGCTGTCGATTACGCCGGTCGAGTCCCGGGAAGCTCAATTCCTCATGCAACTGCTATAGGTCAGTCGATGGAACTGTGGTGGGTCGTCTATTTGCTGATGGGATTGTTCGTGGGGTTCTTTGCCGGACTGCTTGGCATCGGCGGTGGATTGATCCTCGTCACGCTCATGGTCTACCTGTTCACCCTGCAGGGCTTTCCGGCCGATCGTCTGTTGCATCTAGCGCTCGGTACTTCCATCACCAGTATCGTGTTCACCTCCGTCGCGAGCCTGCGGGCGCACCACAAGCACGGCGCGGTGCGATGGGATATCGTGCGTACGGCGGTGCCTGGCCTGGTCATCGGAACACTGCTCGGCACAGTGGTGGCCGATCAGTTGCAATCAAAGTACCTGGCGATCTTCTTCGTCATTTTCGTCTATTACTCCGCCTTTCAGATGTTCGCGAATATCAAGCCGAAGCCTTCGCGGCAGCTTCCCGGGACGGCAGGATTAACCGTGGTCGGCATCTGCGTGGGCGTGGTCTCCAGTCTGGTCGGCGTAGGCGGGGGTGTCATGACGATCCCGCTGATGAGTCTCTGTAACGTGCAAATGCGACAGGCGATCGGTACGTCCGCCGCGCTCGGTCTGCCGATCTCGCTTGCCGGGACAATCGGTTATGTCGTGACCGGACTCAACAAGGATCACTTGCCGGAACTTAGTATCGGCTATGTGTACCTGCCGGCACTCGTCGGGATCGTAATCGGCACGTTGGTCACGGTGCCGTGGGGCGCTCGCATGACGCAAAGCCTGCCGGTCGCGACACTGAAAAGGATCTTCGCCGTCATTTTGTTCATTCTCGCCAGCAGGATGTTGGGGTCGCTGTTCTGATCATCGCCGCGTGAACCAGCCGGCAATGCTCAGGCGTTCGCGTCTTGCCGGCAGCACCTCATGCGCGAAGTGTGCGCTCAGGAAAACGACCAGCCGTCCCGCCCTGGGCAGAACATCTTCGAAGCCCGGCGCGCCCCCCTCTAGGTATAGGCGCAGCTGGCCGCCGTCTTCGACTCGCCAGTGTTCGTTCAGATAAAACACACACGACAACTGCCGCCGGGTGTCGGAACGAAACTGGTCGACATGCCTGACATAACGGGCGCCAACCGGATAGCGTGCGAAGTGACTTTCGAATTCGAACAATCCGAGCTGCAGTGTGCGGTTCAAGGCGAGCCGCATGCATTCGAAAATTTCATGGAAGCGCCGTTGCGCCGGAGTGCTTGCGGCTTGCTGCATCCAGCGGATCTCGTCACCGCGCGTTGCGCCATGCCTCTGGCGGTTCTGGCCGGAACCGACCGCGGCCGCGCGCCATGCGCCGGGTCCGGCAGGCGTCAGGCATTCCTGTCGTAATGCCTGGGTCAGGGACGGCGCCAGAAAATCATCGACGATCGCCCAGCCGTGCGTGGTGAGTCCCTCGGCAACACGTTCGAACAAAGGGTCGAAGTGTGATTCGCGCAATTCGCTTAGCCTAAATGCGCCCCGCCTTGAACGTGTCGCACGCTGACACTTCGCCGGTTTGAAGGCCTTGCCTGAACCATTGCACGCGTTGGGCCGAAGTACCATGCGTGAAACTCTCAGGCACGACATGGCCCTGCGTCAGAGATTGCAAACGGTCGTCGCCGATTGCGGCCGCAGCGTTCATGCCGGCCTCGATATCGCCCGATTCGAGAATGTGCCGGGAACGGTCGGCATGATTCGCCCAGATTCCCGCATAACAATCCGCCTGCAATTCCTGGCGCACCGACAGTTCATTGGCGCGCTCGCGGCTCGAACGCGCCATTGCCGCATGAACCTGGCCGGACGTACCGAGAAGATTTTGCACATGGTGGCCTATTTCGTGCGCGATTACGTAAGCTTTGGCGAATTCACCCGTCGCGCCAAACCGCTGCTCGAGCACCCGGTAGAAATCCAGATCGAGGTAAACCTTTTGATCTCCCGGACAGTAGAACGGGCCAACCGCGGACTGCGCCAGCCCACAGGCCGAACGCACCGCACCAGAAAACAGTACCAGCTTCGGATTAACGTAGCTGCGGCCGGCCTGGCGGAAAATTTCTCCCCAGCTGTCTTCAGTATCCGCAAGGACCACGGACACGAAATCCCTGAGAGGGTCCTGCGCGGAATCGCCCTGCGCCTGCTGCGCGGGCGGTGCCGGGCCGGGCCCGGCATCTTGCAAAATAACGCGCGGATCGATGCCGAAGAACAGGGCAATGAGCGCAATGACGACGACGCCTATGCCGCCCCCGGCAATGCCCACTCCCATGCCGCGCCGATCTTCGACATTCGAACTGCGCCGACCTTTTTGCCAGAACATCGGTTTCTCCCGATTCTGACGCCGGGGCGGTCAAGGCCCTGACTTGCCAAACTGCTCGCGCAGCAGTGCCTTTTGCACTTTGCCCATCGCGTTGCGCGGCAAATCTTCAACGACGTGTATGCGCTTCGGCACTTTGTAATTGGCAAAGTTCTTTTTCAACTCGGCGATCAGCGCGGCCGGGTCGAGCTTCGCATCTTTCGCGGCAACGACCACCGCCGCCACCGCTTCGCCAAAATCGGCATGCGGTACGCCGATGACCGCGGATTCGGTCACACCCGGCAGGGCGTCCAGCGCGAGCTCGATCTCGCGCGGGTATACGTTGTAGCCGCCGCTGATAATGAGATCCTTCGCGCGCCCGACGATGGACACATAGCCGTCGTTGTCGATCGTGCCGACGTCGCCGGTGCGGAAATAGCCGTCGGAGGAAAATTCCTCTTGTGTCTTCTCGGGCATGCGCCAGTAGCCGGCGAAGACATTCTCGCCCTTGATCTGGATGCCGCCGATTTGCCCGTCGGGCAGCGGCTGATCCCGTTCATTGGCAATTCGCAGTGAAACGCCGGGGAGCGGAAAACCGACGCTGCCACCCCGGCGCTCGCCGCGCAGTGGGTTGGAACAAATCATGCCGGCCTCGGACATGCCATAGCGCTCCAGAATGGCGTGCCCGCTGCGCGAGTGAAACTCGCGGAAGGTTTCCAACTGCAGAGGTGCGGAACCCGAAATGAACAATCGCATGTTGTGGCACGCTTGCGCATTGAAAGCCGGCTCGGCAAGCAGCCGCGTATAAAACGTCGGCACGCCCATCATAACGGTGGCGCGCGTGAGCCCTCGCAGTATTTGTGCTGCGTCGAACTTGCGATGCCATAACATGCGGCAGCCGGAGAGCAAGGCGCAATGGTTGGCGACGAACAAACCGTGGATGTGGAAAATCGGCAATGCATGCAACAGCACGTCGCGTTCGCTAAAGCCCCAGCAATCCACCAGAACACACCCGTTGGAGGCGAGATTGCCATGCGTGACCATCGCGCCCTTGGAGCGCCCGGTGGTGCCCGAGGTATAGATGATCACGGCGAGGTCGCTGGTCCCGGCGTCGGCGGTGGCAAAAGTACCGGGCAGGGTCGCTGCAACTTGCGCCAGACTCCCGTCTCCGCCTTCGTCCATCGTAAAAATCGTCGCGGTCGTGAGTTCGCCCATCATCGGCGCGGACTCCGGCCGGCACACGACGATGCGAGGCTGGGCATCGCCGAGAAAGTAAGCCACTTCGCCGCGCTGGTAGGCAGTATTCAAGGGCAGGTAAACCAGCCCGGCGCGCAAGCAGCCCAGATAAAGGAAGAGCGCCGCGGGCGATTTGTCGATTTGCACGGCAATGCGATCGCCGCGCAACGCCCCTGCATCAATCAGCGCATGCGCGAAGCGTGCCGATTCGCGCGCCACATCGGCGCGCGTATAACACCGACCGTCCTCGGTTTCGAGCGCAACGCGCTGCGGATCCGTGTCGAGACGGGTGGCGAGCATTGCGTAGAAGTTCGCTGTCATGGGTGGCGTCATACGAGGGTATCGATTACACCGGCGCGCATGTAATCCTCGATACCGCCTTGTTCGCTGCGCCGGCGCAACACGCGCGCAATCGCCGCGGGCGGCAACACGTGCACGTTGGCACCCGGTAAAGCCACGACGCGTGTCGCGGGTGCCGCCAGCGCGACATAGATGCCTCCAGCTGCGTCGCCGAGCACCTGCAGCGTGACCCTGTGGCCGCTTATTCGCAACGACGAGAGCGTGAGGGCGAGGTGCGCGATGTACTCCGATAGCATGACGCGTTCGTCGCGCAATGTGGGCGCCTGACCCGGCGAGTCCAGAAATACGGTCACCGCCTCGCCGGGGCGCTCGCCGGCCAGGGCAAGACACTCCCCGGCAAGCGTCCACGCCGCGAGCGCCCCGACCGGTGCGCCGTTGATCAGGCCGAAGAATGCATTCGGCGACGCCTTGCCGTTACGACCGACAAGTACTCCGTCCATGTGATGCATCTGCACGCCCTCTGGCAGAATCTCCGCGAGCATGCCAGGCAGATCCGCGCCTGCGCTGCTTGGCGGCGACGGGGCCATGTCCTGCCCGAGCAAGCGCTTGCCGAGCCGCGTGTGCTGCTCGCGCAGATCAATCGAGTAAGGAGAAGCGCCGGCGTCAAGCCAGTCAAGCGCCGCGCCGCGATAGGCATCGAGCGAGTCTTCGCACAGACGATCGGTGGGCGCGAGTGCGACGCGCGCGACACCGCCCATCAATGCCCTGACCGCGCCGGTGTCGCTGGCATCAAGCTCCGCAACGCCTCCAAGGGCCTGAATGACGGCCGGGCCCGACATTGCCAGTCGCGATGCGGCGCTATAAACGCGCTGGGAGCATGTGGCCGCGAGCATGCTGGCTCCGCCGAAACAGTCGCGACCGACCAGCGCGAGGGTCGATAGTCCTGCGAGCCGCAGGTCCAGCATATGCCTGTAGAGCTGACGAAAGGCACCCAGCGCGCAGAGGCCTTCATCGAGTTTGGCGCCGGCCGAATCCAGACACAAAACGGCGTGCTGTCCGTTGGCGTGGCATTGCTCCAGTAACATGGCCATCGCTCTGGCCTCGACGACACCGAACGACCCGCCGGCAATCGTTCGATCCGTCGCAATGATCATGACGCCTCGTTGACCGATCGTGCCCGCTGCCGAGACGAGCGATCCGTGCGCCTGAGTTGGAGGCTGCGGTTGCCGATCCAGTAGCGCAGCAACGCGCTGGGTCGGCGGGCTGGCTGAGAACAGCGTTGCGTCCATCGTTAGCGAGCGCACCAGCGCCTGGCGATCTCCTCGAAAGCCGCCACCGATTCCGTGACGCGCTCGACCACACAATACTCGTCGGTCTGATGGGCCATCTGGGCTTCGCCCGGCCCGAGTATTACCGTAGGCGGCATTTGATAGGCGACGTTCAGCGCTGCTGCGTCCGTGAAATAACTAGCCACCCGCGGCGACGGCGCCGCGCCGAGAAAAGGCTCCATCACCTCGAAGACTTCCTGGATCCAGGGATGAGCCGGCTCGGTATACACGCTTTCCAGATCGAGAATCGTCTCGAGCTCGACTTCTGCGCCCAGCTGTGCGAGGAGTTCTTCGCGCAATTTCGCATGCTTGAGGTTCGGGATGGAGCGGATGTCGATCCCTATCACGGCTTCATCCGGCACGGAGTTGATGTTCAGCCCGCCGCGGATGGTGCCGACGTTCAGCGTCGCCTGGCCCATCAGAGGATGCGGCGGATTGGCAAACCGGAACTTCTCCAGGACGGAAACGGCGCGCGCGGCCTTGAAGACGGCGTTGACGCCTCTCTCGGGCATGGACCCATGCGCGGTCACGCCGCGCGTGCGCGCCTGCAACCAGAACGCACCCCGATGACCGACAAAAGGATAATTCGATGAAGGTTCGGCGACTACGACCGCGCCGGCGCGACCCAGCGCGCCGCTTTTCTGAGTCAGATGGAACGCTCCCTCGCAGCCGGTTTCCTCGCCGGCCGTAATGACCAGTTCCAGTCCGGGCGAGCGTTCGAGCCTGGGTGCGAGGTTCAGCGACGCGACGACGAACGCCGCTACCCCGCACTTCATGTCGCTGGTGCCGCGCCCATAGAGTTTGCCCTCATCGGTATCGGCCGCGAACGGATCCATGCGCCACTGTGCCGCGCCAAGTGGAACGGTATCGATGTGCCCGGTGAAGCACAGCGGCGCCTTGTCCTCCGAACCGCCGATCGTGGCCACTAGGCTCGCGCGGTGCGGCGCCAGTTCGTGGTATTTGACGCGAAATCCCGCGTGCTCGAGCAGGCCGCCAAGATGTCTCGCGCACTGCTCCTCGCAACCGGGTGGATTGATGGTGTTCATGCGCACCAATTGTTTGGTGAGTTCGATTGCGTCGGGATACTGCGCCATTGCCGTCTCCTAGTTCTTGCCGAAATAAGCGCCGCGCACGGCTTCGCTCTCGCGCAGCGTTGCCGCATCGCCCGCAGCAGCCACGCGCCCCTGCGCCAGTACATAACCGCAATGGGCTATGGCGAGGGTTTGTTTGACATTCTGTTCCACCAGCAAGACCGTCACGCCTTGTTCATTGATCTTGCGGATGACGCTGAAATTCTCTTTAACGAACAGCGGCGAAAGACCCAGCGAAGGCTCATCAATGATCAACAGACCGGGTGCGGCCATGAGGCCACGTCCGATCGAAAGCATCGCCTGTTCGCCTCCGGACATGGTACCCGCGAGCTGGTCCAGCCGCTCCTCGAGCCGCGGAAATGGCTCGAACACCGATGCGAGTCGCGACGAAATGTCCGCGCGCGGGTCGCCATAGGCGCCGATCAGCAGATTCTCCCGCACGGTCATTTTCGGGAATACTTTACGCCCTTCGGGAATGCAGGCAATGCGACGGGCGATGATGCGATGCGTCGGCCAGCCGGTAATCTCCTCGCCGTCATGCAAGATGCGCCCGCCCCGCGGGGGTGTCAGTGACAGTATGGCGCGGATGAGGGTGCTTTTTCCGGCGCCATTGGCCCCCAGGATGCAGGTGATTTCTCCGGGCCGGACCGTGAGGGAAACGCCCGCGAGCACGTCGGCATCGTCATAGCCCACTCGCACGTTTTCAAGCACCAGGCCGCTGCCCATCAGTCCTCGCCCAGATAAGCCTTGCGCACCGCGTCGTTCGCGGCGACATCGCGATAGGTGCCTTCGCAAATTTTCTGTCCATAGTTCAGGCAGGCACAGCGATCCGTGATGCGCTCGATGACATTCATTTCGTGCTCGATGAGAATCACCGACAACGCCGGAAACAGCGACCGCGCGGCCAGCAGATCGTCCATCAACTCGTGCGTTTCATCATGCGTCATGCCCGCGGAAGGTTCGTCGAGCAGCAGGATGCGCGGCTCACTGATCAGTGCGCGGCAAATCTCGATGCGGCGGCGATCGATCATGGTCAGGGCCGCCACCGGCTCGTGCAGGCGCGCGGCCAGCGGTTTGCTGAAAATTTCCACCAGCGCACGCGCGCGTGCCAGACATTGCTCGACTTGCCGCCGGAGCGCGCCGCGCCGGAACAACGTCGTCGAAACGCGATGATCGAGACTGCGATGGTTGCCGATCATCACATTGTCGAAGATTGACAGACTCAGGCACAACCGGGAGCGCTGGAAGGTGCGCGCAATGCCAGTGCGGCTGATCGTCTGGGGTGACGCCCGCGTAATGTCCACGGCATCGACCAGCACCTTGCCGGCCGCTGCCCGGTAAAGGCCCGTTACGGCATTGAAAAAAGTCGTCTTTCCGGAACCATTCGGGCCGATCAGGCCCAGAATCTCATTGGGGTCAAGGTGCAGGTCCAGAGCATTCAGCGCGGTCAAGCCGCCGAAGCGCACCGTCAATCCTTGCGCGCTGAGCACCGGCAGGTTCATTCGCGCGCTCCGCGGGGAAAATATGCCCGAAGACGCCGCGGCAGCAGGCCTTGCGGCCGGAACAACAGGATCAGAATGATCAGCAACGCATAGAGCAGGAACCGGTATTCCTGAATGGACTGAAGTTTCTCCGGAAGGATCAGCAACAGGGTCGCGGCCAGCATCACGCCCAGCGGATTGCCCACCCCGCCGAGGATGACGATCGACACAAGGATCAGTGAATCGCCAAAAGTGAAGTTGGCGGGGGCGATGAAGCCGCTCATCATCGCGTAGACAGCGCCTGCGGTGCCGGCCAGGAAGTTACCGAACGTGAAGGCCACTATTTTCCAGCGCGCGATGTCGATTCCCGACACGGCAGCCGCCGTTTCATCCAGGCGCACCGCATCGAAACTAAGACCGATCCAGGAGCGTTCCAGCCGTTTGACGATGATGAACGCGCCGACGGCAAGCAGGATCGCCAGCATGATGTAGTTCAGATAAAAGGATCCTTCGATTTCCTGTCCGATGCGCACCGGTTCATTAAAGGACCAGCCGAGGATCTGTAACCCGGGTACCTTGAGGCCTTGCGGGCCGCCCAGGGCGTCGCTTACCTCGAGAAACGTGCGGAACAGAACGCCGAAGGCAATCGTGATCAGCGCCGCGTAATGCCCGCGCGTGCGCAGTATCGGCAGAATCAGTACGCTGCTGATTGCGGCCGCGATCAGGCCGCCGGCCAGAATGACCAGCAAATGCGGCATTGGCGTGTGCGTGCCGAGCACGGCGGCGCTGTAGCAGCCGATGCCGAAAAAGGCAGCGCCGGCGAAATTGGCAATGCCTGCGTAACCGAACTGCACCGTCAATCCCAAACATGCGGTCGCGTACAACGCAACCGTCGCGAGCATCAGCAGTGCAAAATGGGAATCGCGCAGTGCGCCGGCGATCCCGAACAATGCAAGTACGGCAAGCACAAGGGCGAAAGTGCTGTGTCGCGCCGCGGCGTCTTCGATGCGTGCGCGCACGCCGGTTTTCTCCGCGGCGAGCAGGACCGCCACCGCGCCCAAAGCCAGTGCAACGATCTTCCATTGACTCTCGAACTCCAGAAAGAACAACAGCGCCGCCGCGCAGACGAGAGTCGCGCCCGTGATATACAACCGCGATTTGAGCGCTTCGGACATCGCTACACGCGTTCCGCGGATTTTTCCGCAATGAGGCCGGTGGGTTTCCATGCCATCATCGCGATGACGACGGCGAATGCGAAGACGTCCTTGTACGCCGGCACCGAGAACCACACGGCACCGATGGTTTGCAATCCTGCGAACAGGAAGCCGCCAAGGATTGCGCCATAAATATTGCCGAGTCCACCGACGACGGCCGCGCTGAAACCGATAACGCCCAGCAACAGCCCCATGCCGAAGTTGATCTCGCTGTAATACAGGCCGTTGGTGATGCCGGCCAGCGCGGCCAGCGCCGAACCGATAGCGAACGTCAGCATGACGGTACGCTCGAAATTCACTCCCATGACGCGAGCCGTTTCCGGATCCTGCGCGACTGCACGGATCGCAAGTCCCAACCGCGTTTTGTTGATCACGAAATGCACCGCCACGATCGCCAGCAAACCGGCAAGCAGCAACAGCAGACTGTCCAGGCGCAGGGTCAGGGCGCCCAACGTGTAACTGTCGTCGGGCAACAGTCGCGGGAATGGTTTCGGGTTGGACCCGTTCGGGTAGAACAGCCGGACTGCTTCGCGCAGCGCCAGCCCCAGCATGAGGGTAATCAGCAGCGTATTCAGCGCGGGCGCCTGGCGCAGGGGCAGCACCAGAAATCGCGCGATGAACCCGCCCAGCATGGCCGTGACCACAACCGCGAAGCCGCCCGCGAGCAGCAACAGCAGCACGGCAGATTGCATGCCAAGGCTGCCTAACCCGACAATCGCGGCGAGTGCGGCGAATGCCCCGACCATGACGACATCACCGTGCGAGAACTTGATGATGTCGAGAACGCCGAAAAACAGGGTGAAGCCAACCGCGACCATGGCGTAGATCGTGCCGAGCATCAGGCCGTTCAACAGATACTGGACGAGCAGGCCCGGATCCATCAGGGTGCGAGGCGACGAGGCGAGCGGCTTATCGACGGGCTGGCAATTTGCGCTTGCCCCGGGCGTAATCGCTGTCTTCCCAGACTATCCACTTGCCATCCTGCACGACGAATTTGGTGATCAGCGGCACCATGTTCTGCCCATGGTCGTCGAAGGTCACCTTGCCCACGATCGAGTCGTGATCGCGCGTGCTGTTCAGTTCGGCCGTGATTTTGCGCCGGTCGGGGCCGACTTTTTCAATGGCATCCAGAATCAGGTTGGCGGCGGCGTATGCAAATGCGCCGTAGGCCTCAGGCGGATCGGCATACTTCTGCTGGGTATACCGCTGCAGAAAAAACTTGCCGCCGGGAAGTTTCTCGGCCGGGGCGCCCTCGCGGAAAGCGAGCGTGCCTTCCGCCAGCGGACCAAGCCCTTCGATGAAGGCGTCGGAGACGATACCCGATGTTCCCTGGAAAGCCGCAACGATGCCGAGCCGGTCCATTTGCGAGCGAATGCGCACGCCAATCGGCGTCAATCCCCCGAAATAGATGACCTCGGGTTTGAGGTCCTTGATCTTGGTGAGCTCGGCATTGAAATCCTGCTGATCGGCAGTTACGCCGAAGGTCGCCAGAATCGTGCCGCCAAGTTTCTGCACTGCTTCCGAAAAATACTTGTTATGGCCTTTGCCATAATCCGTGGTGTCATGAATGATGACCCACTTCTTGTATTTCAGTCCGGTCATGAAGCGCGCCGCGACGTCGTTCTGGTTGATCATCGTGCCGTTGACCCGATGAACTTCCTTGTAGTTGTTGGCATAGGTAACGTCGGGCAGCACAGCGCCCCAGACCACCACCGGCAGCCCGAAGCGGTGATAGACGTCCACGGCTCCCATGGCCACCGCCGAACAATAGTGCGTGACGCCGGCGACGATCTTGCGATCCGCGGCAGCCTTGGTCGCCACCTGTACGCCGATATTCGGTTTGCACTCATCGTCAAGCACCACCAGCTCATAGGCATACCTTGCGTTCGCGTCGGCGTTGCGCAGGCGCACGGCCAGATCGGCGGAGTTGCGTCCGCCGAGCCCGTTGGCGGAAACGCCGCCGCTCAGGGGTCCGATGAAAGCGAGCTTCACCGTTTCCTTGGCGTGCGCGGCAATGCCGGCCATCAGCAGCAGCGTCAGTAATATGCGCAACAAGTTGGTACGTCGCATGGCAAACCTTTCGTGCGCAGATGTCAGGGCGATGGCTGCGAGGTTAGGGAGCGCATCCGTGCTTGTCAACGCACCGCTTGAAAACAAGAAAGCGGCCCGGCGGCCGCTTTCTTGGTTGAGCCGCACCTGCCGTTAGCGGCCACGAAGTTTTCTGATTGCCGCCAGCTGTGCCGCCAGGATCGAAAGCTCGGCTTCAACGGTGGCGACTTCCTGCTTGTCCTTGGCGTTGCGCAATGCGTCTTCAGCGCGCTTTTGCGCGTCGAGTGCCTTGGCTTCGTCCAGGTCGTTGCCGCGGATCGCGGTGTCCGCCAACACGGTCACCATCGAGGGCTGTACCTCGAGGATGCCCCCGGCCACGAAGATCAGCGTCTCATCGCCGCCGCCGCTCGGCGTGATGCGCACCGCGCCGGGCTTGATGCGTGTAATGAGCGGGGTGTGCCGGGGGTAGATGCCCAGTTCGCCGGCTTCGCCCGGCAGCACGACGAACTCGGCCTCCCCGGAAAATATCTGCTGTTCCGCACTTACGACATCCACATGAATGGTATTTGCCATCGTCGGTTCCGCTTATTGCAGCGTCTTGGCTTTCTCGAAAGCTTCCTCGATGCCGCCGACCATGTAGAACGCCTGTTCCGGCAAGCTGTCGCATTCGCCGTTCACGATCATCTTGAAACCCTTGATGGTTTCCTTCAGCGGCACGAACTTTCCCGGCGATCCGGTAAACACTTCGGCCACGTGAAAGGGCTGCGACAAGAAGCGCTGGATCTTGCGCGCGCGCGACACCGCGAGCTTGTCTTCAGGCGAAAGTTCGTCCATGCCCAGAATGGCAATGATGTCACGCAGTTCCTTGTAGCGCTGCAGCGTAGCTTGCACGGCACGGGTGGTGTTGTAGTGTTCCTCGCCGATGACATTTGGGTCGATCTGGCGCGAAGTCGAGTCCAGCGGATCAACGGCGGGATATATGCCCAACGAGGCGATGTCGCGTGAAAGCACCACGGTTGCGTCCAGGTGACCAAAGGTCGTTGCCGGTGACGGGTCGGTCAGGTCATCCGCGGGCACGTATACGGCCTGGATGGAGGTGATGGAACCGGTCTTGGTCGAGGTGATGCGCTCCTGCAGCTTGCCCATCTCTTCGGCCAACGTCGGTTGATAGCCGACCGCGGAGGGCATGCGCCCGAGCAACGCGGACACTTCGGTGCCTGCCAGCGTAAAGCGATAAATGTTGTCCACGAAGAACAGGATGTCGCGCCCTTCGTCGCGGAATTTCTCCGCCATGGTCAGGCCGCTCAGCGCCACGCGCAGGCGGTTGCCGGGCGGCTCGTTCATCTGGCCGAACACCATCGCGACCTTCGACTCGGAAAGATTGTCGAGCTTGATGACGCCGGCCTCCGACATTTCATGATAAAAGTCGTTGCCTTCGCGCGTGCGCTCGCCGACGCCGGCGAACACCGACAAGCCGGAATGCTGCTTGGCGATGTTGTTGATCAATTCCAGCATGTTCACGGTTTTGCCCACACCGGCACCGCCAAACAGGCCTACTTTGCCGCCTTTGGCGAAAGGGCAAACCAGGTCGATCACCTTGATGCCGGTTTCGAGCAAATCGACGGAGGGCGAAAGTTCCGCGAATTGCGGCGCCTCCTGGTGAATTTCGCGCCGCTCGTCGGACTTGATGGGCCCGGCCTCGTCGATCGGGCGGCCTAGCACGTCCATGATGCGGCCGAGCGTGCCAGTTCCCACCGGCACCGTGATTCCGCTGCCCGTATTCTTGACTTTCATGCCACGGCGCAAGCCATCGGAAGATCCCAGCGCAATGCAGCGCACCACGCCATCGCCAAGCTGTTGCTCGACTTCGAACGTAAGCCCCGTCTCGGCAATGGAAGTGTCGTTGGACTCTTCGAGCACCAGCGCGTCATACACCTTGGGCATTGCCTCACGCGGGAACTGAATGTCGGTCACGGCGCCGATGCACTGGACGATTGTTCCTTGGGTCATGATTTTTTCCTAGTACGTAATTCGAATTCGTTGATGAAGGATGGCCTAAGCGAATCCGTCACACGGCTGCGGCGCCGGCAACAATCTCGGACAGCTCCTTGGTAATGGCAGCTTGCCGGCTCTTGTTGTACACGAGCGTGAGTTCGTCGATCAGCGTTGCCGCATTGTCCGAGGCGGATTTCATCGCCACCATGCGCGCCGACTGTTCGGACGCCATGTTCTCCGACACGCCCTGATAAACCACCGCTTCGATGTAACGGGTCAGCACCTGTTCCAGGACGACTTTGGCTTCCGGCTCGTAGATGTAGTCCCAGTTGCCTTCGGGCGCGCCCAGGCGCTCGCCGGTCAACGGCAACAGCTGCTCCATGACCGGTTCCTGTTTCATGGTGTTGATGAAACGGGTATAAAAAATCAGCAGGCGATCGAAGTTGTCATTGGTGTAGCCGTCGAGCATGATCTTCACGGCACCAATCAGGTCGTCGAGTTTGGGCCGGTCGCCAAGTGCTACGGTCTGGGAAACAATGTTCGCCCCTAGCCGCTGCATGAATCCGAGCCCCTTGCCACCGATGCAGCAAACGTCGACTTCCTCGCCTTCGCTTTGCCATTCCTTATACTGGTTGAGCGCCATGCGCAGCACGTTGGTGTTCAACGCACCGCACAGCCCCTTGTCGGTTGTAACAACGATGATGCCAACGCGCTTGACGGTATCGCGAGCCACCAGGAAGGGGTGACGATACTCAGGGTTGGCGTGCGACAAATGTGCCGCGACGTTGCGGATCTTCTCGGCATACGGCCGTGCCGCGCGCATGCGCTCCTGCGCTTTGCGCATCTTCGACGCGGCGACCATTTCCATCGCCTTGGTGATCTTGCGAGTGTTCTGCACACTCTTGATCTTGGTGCGTATCTCTTTTGTGCCCGCCATCGATTTTTCAGTCCAGAATTACAGGTTTTCCAGTCCGCTTGCCCGCGCCGCTGCCTGCGATCAATAACTACCGTTCTTTTTCCAATCCTTGATCGCCTCGTTCAGCGCCTTCTCGTCATCGCCCGTGAGTTCCTTGTCCATGCGCACGGCAAGTGCGGCGTACTTGGTCTTGATGTAATCACGCAGGGATTTCTCAGCGGCGAGCGCCTTCTTCACATCGATATCGTCGAAGTGGCCATTGTTCACGGCAAACAATGTCAACGCCATTTCCCAGACTTGCAGCGGCTGGTACTGCTGTTGTTTCATCACCTCCGTGACCATGCGTCCGCGCTCCAGCTGCTTGCGCGTGGATTCATCGAGGTCCGATGCGAACTGGGCAAATGCGGCCAGTTCACGATACTGCGCCAGTGCCAGACGGGCCCCGCCCCCCGTGTCCTTGCGCTTCATGATCTTGGTCTGCGCTGCACCGCCCACGCGTGAAACCGAAACGCCGGCGTTGATCGCCGGGCGGATACCGGCGTTGAACAGATCGGTTTCCAGAAAGATCTGTCCGTCCGTGATGGAAATCACGTTGGTCGGCACGAACGCCGATACGTCGCCGGCCTGGGTTTCTATTATGGGCAAGGCCGTGAGCGAACCGGTTTTGCCCTTGACGGCACCCTTGGTGAAGCGCTCGACCCAGGCTTCGCTTACGCGCGCGGCGCGTTCCAACAGGCGCGAATGCAAATAGAACACGTCCCCGGGATAAGCCTCGCGGCCGGGCGGGCGGCGCAACAGCAAAGAGACCTGGCGGTAGGCCCACGCCTGTTTGGTCAAGTCGTCATAGATAATTAGCGCGTCCTGGCCGCGGTCGCGGAAGTATTCGCCCATCGTGCAGCCCGAATACGGCGCGATGTACTGCAGCGCCGCGGACTCGGAAGCCGTCGCGGCCACCACGATGGTGTAAGCCATGGCACCGGTTTCTTCGAGTTTGCGCACGACGTTGGCAACAGTGGAAGCTTTCTGGCCCACCGCAACGTAGACACAAAAAACGTCCTTGCCCTTCTGATTGATGATCGCATCCACCGCCACCGCGGTTTTGCCGGTCTGCCGGTCGCCGATGATCAGTTCGCGCTGGCCGCGGCCGATGGGAACCATCGAATCAATCGCCTTGAGACCGGTCTGCACCGGCTGAGACACCGATTTGCGCCAGATCACGCCCGGGGCAACCTTCTCGATGACGTCCGTTTCCTTGGCGTTGACGGGGCCCTTGCCATCGATGGGCTGGCCCAGTGCGTTGACTACGCGCCCGAGTAATTCGGGACCAATCGGCACCTCCAGGATGCGGCCGGTGCTCTTGACCGGATCGCCTTCGGAAATGTGTTCGTAAGGGCCCAGCACCACCGAACCGACCGAGTCGCGCTCGAGGTTCAGCGCGAGCCCGAACGTATTGCCCGGGAATTCGAGCATCTCTCCCTGCATCACATCGGCCAGGCCATGGATGCGGCAAATGCCGTCGGTAACGGACACGACTGTGCCTTGCGTGCGCACTTCGGAGGTCGAAGCGAGATTCTGGATCTTGCTCTTGATCAGCTCGCTGATTTCGGACGGATTCAACTGCATGGGTCAAAACTCCTATTTCGTGAGGGTCGCGGCCATGGTTTGCAGCCTGCCACGCACTGAAGCATCCCAGACTTTGTCACCCACCTCGACCTTGATGCCCCCGATCAGATCAGGGTTCACGGTCACGGTGGCGTTTATTTTTCGCTTGAATCGCGACGAGAGCAGCTTTACAACCTGGTCGCGCTGCGCGTCTTCCATGGGGAAAGCGGAGCTGATTTTCGCGTCGAGCTTGCCTTCGTCTTCGAGTTTGAGTTGCTCGAACAAATCGCGAATCTCCACCAGCACGGGCAGCCTGCGATTGTGCATCAGCAACCGGATCAGATTTCGCGCAATGTCATCGATG
>CBDDRM010000045.1:0-24208 GCA_965233135.1 uncultured bacterium
GAAATCCGCGAAGCCATGCGCTGCATCCGGTGCGGCGCCTGCATGAATCATTGCCCCGTTTACCAGAATATCGGCGGACACGCCTATGGTTGGGTATACCCCGGGCCGATCGGCTCGATCCTGACGCCGGCTTATGCGGGCATCGAAAACGCCATCGATCTGCCCAATGCCTCGACGCTGTGCAACCAGTGCGGTGTAATTTGTCCGGTCAAGATCCCCTTGCCCGATCTCATGCGCAAATTGCGCGAGCAGCAGGTGCAGTTGCGCCTGAGGCCATGGTCGGAACGACTCGGGCTGAGGTTGTGGGCGTGGGCGGCCACGCGTCCGGCCATCTATGGCCCGCTGACGCGCATTGCCGCGCGCATGGGCAAATGGCTCGGCGGACGCGACAAGTTGCTGCACAGGCTGCCTATGGCCGGTTCGGAATGGACAGCGGCGCGGGATTTTCCCGCACCGCGGGGCAAGACCTTTCGCGAGTTGTATGCCAGCAGGGGTCACCGGAGGACTTCATGAGCGCACGCGAAAATATCCTCCGGCGCATTCGCGAAGCCAACGGCCGGCAGGAAAGTGAGGCCCCGGCAGCCGGAAACGCCGTATCGGCAAGGCTGCACACGCGCCCTCGCGGGCCGCTTCCGACCATGGAATGGGAAACGGTGCAACGATTCAAGGAGCGCTGTGCGGCCATGATGTCGACGGTGGGAGAAGCAGATTCGCTTGCCCAGGTGCCGCAGGCGGTGGCCAACTATCTGAGAGACAAGAACCTCCCGACCAGCGGATCGTGCTGGACCGAGTTCGCCAATCTGGACTGGGCGGCGGCCGGCCTGAGCATTCAGGCGCGGCCCGCCAATGGCGAGGATACCCTCGGGATCACCGGTGCCTACTGCGCCCTGGCCGAAAATGGCACGTTGATGCTGCTCTCGGGGGAAAACACGCCTGCGACAACCAGCCTGCTGCCGGAGAATCACGTGGCCATCGTCCCGGTATCGCGCATCGTTCGCACCATGGAAGATGGCTGGGATTTGTTGAGGCGCGAAGGCGCCGGCATGCCGCGGCAGATCAATTTCATATCCGGACCGTCGCGCACGGCCGATATCGAGATGACGCTCGTCCTGGGAGCGCACGGGCCGTTCAGGGTTCACGTGGTACTGGTCCAGAACTGACGACCGATCCAGATCCGGCGGCCCGGCCCATGTCGCAATGGGCTGCGGGCCTGTTGCCGCCATTTCTATTTCTGCACCCGTAACCTGGCCAATCAGCTGTGGATGACATTGGAATCTTGCCGTCATTTCCGTTCACCGCCTCGACTTTGATGCTGGTGGGGGCGATTCTGCTCTTCGGTCTCGCGGCGGGAGAATTATTCACGCGCTTTTTCAGGCTGCCGCGCATCACTGGATTCGTGGCGGCGGGCCTGCTGCTCGGTCCCGATGTATCCGGTGTGCTTGACCGCGACGTGCTGAGCGAACTATCAATCTTTGCTGACATTTCAATCGGTCTGATCCTGTTCGAACTGGGACGCCGTCTGAATCTGCGCTGGTTTGTTCACGACCCATGGTTGCTTGCCAGCAGCCTCGGCGAGAGCCTGCTGTCCTTTCTTTTTGTCTATGCAAGTTTGCGCTGGTTCGATCTGGCGCCCTTGTACGCGGGGACGGCAGCCGCCATCGCGATGGCAACTTCTCCTGCCGTGCTGATCATGATCGCAAACGACCAGCGTGCGAAGGGACCACTCACAGAGCGCATGATGGCGCTCACCGCGCTCAACAATGTGTACGCTTTTCTGCTGCTTGCGTTGTTGTCCGGGTTTGTGCACCTGGAACATAGCGCGGGTGGGTTGCGAGTGGTGTTGCATCCCCTGTATTTGATCGCCGGGTCAGTGGGGCTTGGTTTTCTCGCGTTCGTTCTCGCCCGGACGTTCGCGCGCTGGCTCGGCAAGCGCGAAGACGCCCAGTTCGCCATGCTGCTCGGACTGATCGTCGGCACCGTCGGTTGTGCCATCTCGTTCAATTTGTCCGTACTGTTGGCATTGCTTGCGTTCGGTGTGTTCGCCAAGAATCTCGACCGAAACCACGATCTGATGGCCGTAGAGTTCGGGCCCGGCGCCCAGTTTTTTCTGGTCATGCTTTTCGTCATTACCGGCGCCGGCCTGCAACCGTCCGAGCTTGCGATAGCCGGGCTCATCGGCGCCGCTTTCGTCGCCGCACGGCTCGCCGGAAAGATGCTTGGAATCCTGCTGTTTGCCCCGTTGTCCGGGCTGGCTCGCGGCAAAGCCGTGTTGCTGGGTGTGGGCATGTTGCCCATGTCTGCGATAGCAGTCGTCATGGTCCAGGGGGCCTCGGCCCTCTACCCGGAGTTCGGCGCCAAACTTTCTGCGATTGTCTTGTCCGCTGTCGTCATCCTGGAACTGGTTGGTCCTCTTGCCACGCAGTGGGCGCTGCGCAGGTCGGGCGAGGCAGCGCCGCAATCGGAAAGCGGTGCATGACGCTCGAGTTCAGCCATTCAGCACCCTTGACCGTGGGCGTCGAACTCGAGTTGATGATCCTGAGCACGCACGACTGGAACTTGATGCGCGGCGCGGAAGACCTGCTCAGGCTGATCGAAAAGGAAGGGCACGCGGGCGATATCAAGCCCGAAATCACGGAGAGCATGATCGAGATCAGCACGTCGGTGCACACCGATTGCTCGGCGATGCTCGCCGAATTGCGCGGGATGCGCGACATCGTCGTGCGCAATGCGCGGCGCCTGAACCTTGCCATTTCGGGAGGTGGCGCGCATCCGTTCCAGCACTGGAGCGAACAGCGGATCTTTCCCAAAGAGCGTTTCGTGCGCCTGCACGAAATGTACGGATATCTGGCCAAGCAATTCACCGTATTCGGACAGCATATCCACGTGGGCATCGGCAGTGGCGACGAAGCCATCTATCTTCTGCACATGATGTCGCGCTACATGCCACATTTCATCGCCCTGTCTGCCTCTTCGCCTTTTTCGCAGGGCGCGGACACGGCCTTCGAGTCTTCCCGTCTTAACAGCATCAATGCTTTTCCACTTTCGGGCACCATGCCCTTTGTCGCTGACTGGAACGAGTTCAACGCCTATTTCGACACCATGCGTGAGCTCAAGGTCGTCGAAAGCATGAAGGATTTCTACTGGGATATCCGGCCCAAGCCGGAATACGGAACCATCGAGATCCGCGTTTGCGATACGCCGCTCACCGTGGAGCGCGCTGTGCTGCTGGGCGCCTACGCGCAGGCGTTGGCACGGCATCTGATGCTGGACAGGCCGCGCCAACCCTCGCAAGATGTGTATCGCGTCTACAGTTATAACCGGTTTACCGCCAGCCGCTACGGGCTGGAAGCCGGATTTATCGATGCGTACTCTCGCGAGCGGCGCATCTTGCGCGAAGACATCGCCGCGACGCTCGCAATCGTGGCACCACATGCGCAGGTACTCGGCTGCGCCAGTGCGATAGCGGAGATCGACGGTCTGCTCAAGACCGGTCAAAACGATTGCGGCTGGCTGCGCGACACGTACGCCAAAACCGGATCGCTCGGCAGCGTGGTGCGACTGCAAAGCGAGCTGTGGGCCGGCGCGCAGCGCACCGCCACCCCGTCCTGACATCACCCATTTCGCTGGCTGGCGGTCACACCCGCGGCGCGCTTGCGGTGTTCGATGTGGCAGCGCAGCGAGTGCGCCCATTCCTGTGCTTCGGCGACACGAAGCAAAAATCGCGTTTGCCCGTGCCGGGGCCTGCCTTTATGATTACAGGTTGAAGTGCGAGTTGCACGGCTGACCGGGCAGTAAGGATCTGGAGGATCCGCGCCTGTCGCAACGCCCGGTAGGCCACCCAATTGGTCCCGCGGTACCGGTACCCCAATCGACGTACCGCGCCGGTCAAGCCACTCCATGTGAGCGTGGCCGAGCACATAACGAGAACAAGAAGGGGGAATCCTGATGAATGTGCGGCGTGCCCTGAATTATGCGGCGCTGGGCCTGCTCGCCAGCGCCGTGCTGGAATTGTTCGCGCCCGGGCATGCGCTGGCAGCGGGCGAAGCTGCTGCGCATTCGGCCAGACTTTTTCTGTGGATTGCCGTGATCCTGATCGTCGCCAAGCTCGGCAGTCTGGTGGATCGCATCGGCCAGCCCATCGTGCTGGGCGAACTGATCGCAGGCATCCTGCTGGGTAATCTCACGTTGCTGGGGTTCGATTACCTTGAACCGATGGCAACCGACGAGATCATGGTCTTCATGGCCGAACTCGGCGTCGTCATCCTGCTGTTCCAGATCGGTCTGGAGTCGAGCGTGCAATCGATGATGAAAGTCGGCGTGCGCGCTTCGGCCGTCGCGGTGATCGGTGTGGTCGTGCCGTTTGCCCTGGGTACATGGGTCGTGGGCCCGGCACTGATTCCCGGCCTGGATTTCAACGCCTACCTTTTTCTCGGCGCCACCTTGACCGCCACCTCCGTCGGCATTACCGGGCGGGTATTTCAGGATCTCGGACGCCTGCAGATGCCCGCGGCGCAGATCGTGCTGGGCGCCGCGGTGATCGACGACGTACTGGGCCTGGTGATCCTGGCGGTCGTGTCCGCCATCGTCACAACCGGTTCGCTGGACGCGCTGGGAATCGGCGTGATTCTGTTGAAGGCCATCCTGTTCCTGGCAGGAGCACTGGTGCTCGGCCAGATAGCCGCGCCGCGCATCAGCCGGCTGTTCGCCGCCATCCACAGCGGGGTAGGCATGAAGTTCATGCTGGTCATCACCACCTGCCTGATCTTCGCTTTCATCGCGCAGCAGATGGATCTGGCGCCCATTGTCGGTGCCTTCGCGGCCGGACTGGTGCTCGATGAAGTGCATTTCCGCGACTATGATCGCCCGGCGTTCGAGCGCGATATCGAAACTGCGCTCGATGCGGCCGGCCCGGCCACCAAAGAGCGCATGCGCGGAGTCCTGGCGCATCATAACGACAAGCACCTCGAGCACTTGATCGAGCCGCTGGGCCACTTCTTCGTGCCGTTCTTCTTTGTCATGACCGGTATGCAGGTCAAACTCGAGCTGCTCGCCAATACACAGGCCCTCATGATCGCCCTTGCGCTCACGGCGGTCGCGGTCATTGGCAAAGTCGTTGCCGGCCTGGCGGCCGGCCCCGGCAATCGCTGGCTGGTCGGCTGGGGCATGGTGCCGCGCGGCGAAGTGGGCCTCATATTCGCGGCCGTAGGCAGGGGACTCGGCGTGATAACCAATGAGGAGTTTTCGGTGATCGTGATCATGGTCATTCTTACCACTTTGATGACCCCGCCGATCCTGTCTTACCTGATCAAACGGGCATCGGCAAAGGCGGCCTGAGAGCAGTGGTCGAGCGTGGCCTTCGCGCATGCATAATCAGAAGTCTGACGTCTCAAGAGGAGCAGAACAGCATGACAAAATCCAAACGCATGGCCAGGCAAGGTGCCGGCGCATCGAACGCTCGCCGTCGCTTCCTCGGCGGGGCTGCGGCAGTAGGCGGGGCCGCTACGCTGACGACGCTGGCCGGTTGCGGACTCGGTGGAGATTCCACCCCCGGTAAAGGCGTCACGGCCACTACCGGTCTGAAAGCGCAGACGCTTCGATTCCAGGCCGGGTTTTCTGCCAAGGATCCTTTCTTCGACCGCGCCTCCGAATACGTGCGCATGGTGGCGGAACTCACGGACGGAAATCTGAAGATAGAAATGTCACCGTCCGGCGCAGTGGTCGGCGCTTTCGACCAGGCCGACGCCGTGCACAAGGGCATTCTCGACGGTTCGCTGGCGGTACCTGCGTTCTGGTACGGGAAGAATACGGCGCTTTCGCTGTTTGGCACGGGACCGGCTTTTGGTCAGGATGCGAACACGCTGCTCGCCTGGGTGGAATACGGTGGCGGCAAGGCGCTCTACGAAGAACTCTACCGCGATATCCTGAAGCTCGACGTCGTCGGATTCCTGTTCGGTCCGATGTTTTGCCAGCCGCTCGGGTGGTTCCGCAAGGAGATCAAATCCGCCAAGGAGTTCGCCGGCCTGAAATATCGCACCGTGGGTCTGTCGATCGACGTGTTCAAGAACATGGGCGCCTCGGTCGTCGCCCTGCCGGGCGGTGAGATCGTGCCGGCCATCGAACGCGGCGTCATCGATGCCGCCGAATACAACAATGCCGCCTCCGATTCCGCGTTGGGATTTCCCGACGTCGCCAAAGTCTGCATGGTGCAAAGCTACCATCAACCCGGCGAATGCTTCGAAATCCTCATCAACCGCAAGGTCTGGGACACGATGCCGGAGATCTACCGCCATGTGCTGCGCATCGCATCGAAGGCCGCGAGTACCGACATGTACTGGAAAACGATGGATATCTATTCCACGGAATACGAGAAAACGCGCGACAAGCAAGGCGTCAGGTTCGTCGAAACCCCGGACGACATCCTCAACGCGCAACTCAAGGCCTGGGACACGGTGATCGCGGAAAAATCAGCGGCGAACCCGTTCTTCGCCAAAGTGGTGGTGTCGCAGAAAAAATTCATGACGCGCGTGGTGGACTACCAGATGAAGTTCGTCGTCAAGCCCGATCTCGCCTACAAGCATTTCTTCGGTAAAGCGTAACGCACCGCGCGATTCCGGTGCAGTGGAGCCCGTGCCATGAACAATATGCTGCATTTGATCGACCGCATCAGCGCCTGGTCCGGCAAGACGTTCGCGTGGACCGTCGTGATCCTCACGGTGTTGGTGTGCTATGAGGTGATCGCGCGTTACGTGTTCAACGCGCCGAGCCAATGGGGCTTCGATATCGCTTACATCCTGTTCGGCGCGGGGTTCATGATGGCCGGTGCCTATACGCTGTCGCGCAACGGCCATGTGCGCGCCGACCTGATGTACCGGACACTTTCGCCGCGCAGCCAGGCGGCCATCGACCTGGTGTTGTATGTTTTTTTCTTCCTGCCAGGCGTGGCGGCACTGGTTTACGCGGGCATTGAGTTCACCCGCGTGTCCTGGGCGATGCGGGAAGTCTCGAGCGTTACTTCCTCGGGTACGCCCCTTTATCCCTTCAAGCTGGTCATCCCCGTGGCAGGGGGACTGCTTTTGCTGCAGGCGGCCGCGGAAATCACCCGCTGCATCCTGTGTCTGCGCACTGGGCAATGGCCGCAGCGTTTGCACGACGTGGAAGAAGAGGACATCGACCAGCTCAAGGAGATTCTGGCAGAGCGCAAACCGGACGGGGCACGCCCATGAAGGCCCTCAAGTTCGACGGGCGCGTTCTGGGCATTGGTTTGATCTCGCTTATCCTGCTGGCGTACGTCCTGTTCCTGCCGCCGCCTTCGCAGATCACCCATGCCCACCTGGGCATGGTCATGCTGGGCGTCATCGTCGGCGCGATCCTGCTGGGCTTCCCCATTGCTTTCACGCTGATCGGTCTGGGCATCATCTTCGGCCTGGTGGCATTTCATCGGCCCGGAGTGCCGTGGCTGGAAAACCCGATCTTCGACAACATGGTGCTGCGCACGTATGGCGTGATGACCAGCGACGTCATCATTGCCGTACCGCTGTTCATTTTCATGGGCTACATCGTCGAGCGTTCGGGCATCATCAACCGCCTGTTCAAGAGCCTCGAACTGGCCATGTCCGGCGTGCCCGGCGCGCTGGCCGTGGCGACGATCGTCACCTGTGCCGTGTTTGCCGCCGCAACCGGAATCGTCGGCGCCGTGGTCACGCTCATGGGACTGCTGGTCCTGCCGCCGATGCTAAAGGCCGGCTACGACGTAAAGCTTTCCACCGGCGCGATCGCAGCCGGGGGATGCCTGGGGATTCTGATTCCGCCAAGTGTCATGCTGATCCTTTACGGCGCGACAGCTGGCGTGTCGGTGGTGCAGCTTTACATGGGGGCGCTGGTGCCCGGCATCATGCTCGCGTGCCTGTATGTGGCTTACGTCATCGTTCGCACGTTACTGAATCCGAAGCTTGCGCCCAGGCTCTCGGCCGAGGAACGCAATGTGCCGTGGAGCCAGATTTTTCCCATGCTGCTCACGTCATTTTTTCCGTTGGCGATCCTGGTGACCGCAGTGCTGGGCAGCATCCTGTTCGGGATTGCAACGCCGAGCGAAGCAGCTGCCGTGGGGGCGCTGGGTTCGGCGATCCTGGCCGCCAGTTACGGCCGCATGAGTTTTCAGCGCTTGAAGGAGTCCGCCTTTCTCACGGCCAGGACGACCGCCATGGTGTGCTGGCTGCTGGTGGGATCCTGGGTGTTCTCGTCGACTTTCGCAGTGCTCGGCGGACAGCGCATCCTGGAAGGCTGGGTCTACTCGCTGGATGTGTCTCCCGGAGGCTTCCTGCTGCTGTCGCAGTTCATCATTTTCCTGCTCGGCTGGCCGCTCGACTGGACGGTCATCATCATCATATTCATCCCGATATTCCTGCCGATGCTGACCAACTTCGGCATCGACCCGCTGTTCTTCGGTTTGCTGACCGCGCTTAACCTGCAAACGGCGTTCCTGTCGCCGCCCATGGCCATGGCCGCCTATTACCTCAAGGGGGTCGCGCCACCGCACGTGACCCTGGCGCAGATTTTCCTCGGCATGATTCCCTTCATGTTGCTGCAACTATTTGCCATGGTGCTGCTCTACCTGTTCCCGATGATCGGGTTGTGGTTGCCGCAAACGCTCTACAAATAGCAATAATTCCGGATTCCACCGCAAACAGGCTAAGCCATGAAGCACAAGGTACTGGTAACCAGAGAGGTCTTTGATGAAACCATCGATTTCCTGAAGCGCAGTTTCGAAGTCGAATCCAATCAGTCCGACGCTCTGCTCGAGCGCGATGAACTGCTCGCCAGATTGCAAGGCAAGCAAGGTGTGCAGACCGCGTCGAGCGATCGCGTCGACGCGGCGCTGCTGGACCGCTGTCCCTCCCTGAAAGCGGTATGCAATACGGCAGTCGGGTACAACAACATCGACGTCGAGGCCTGCACCCGCCATGGAGTCATGGTAACCAACACGCCGGGCGTTTTGACCGACAGCGTTGCCGACTATTCGATCGGACTGATCATCGCCACCTGCCGGCGCATGACCGAAGGCGAAGCCTATTTGCGAAAAGGCGAATGGACCGGCACGTTCCTGAAGCAGATGCTCGGCCAGGATGTGCATGGCGCAACCCTGGGCATTTTCGGGTTCGGCCGCATCGGCCAGGCCATCGCCCGGCGTGCGCGCGGTTTCGACATGAAAATCCTGTATCACAGCCGCAATCGCGCCACGGCCGCCGCGGAAAATGAATCCGGCGCGACCTATGCCGGAAAGGACACTTTATTGCGCACGGCCGATATAGTGCTGCTGATTCTTCCTTTCACGCAGGAGACCCGGCACTACATCGGCGCCAAGGAGCTTGCGCTCATGAAACCAACCGCCGTGCTCATCAACATGGCGCGCGGTGGCATCGTCGACGATGCGGCGCTTGTCGAAGCGCTGAAGAACAGGACAATCTGGGCTGCGGGACTGGATGTTTACGAGAACGAACCCAAATTCAATCCCGGATTTCTGACGCTGAACAATGTCGTGCTCTCGCCGCACATCGCCAGCGCCTCGGAGACCACGCGCAAGGCCATGGCGATGACTGCTGCGGTGAACTTGACGGCGGCGTTGTCGGGCCGGACGCCGCCCAATCTTCTGAATCCCGATTACAGGAATTTTCTGATTACGTAATTCTCTTCGATGCGGCGCTGGCCGTGTCTGGAACCCGACACATGACTGAACTATACCGACTGGGATTGCGCGAGGCAGCGCTGCGCATACGATCCGGCATGCTGAGCAGCACCGAGTACACGAAAGTGCTGCTTGCGCGCATCGACGCGCTGGAGAAAGATGTGCAGGCTTGGCAGTGGCTCGATCGCGACCGCGCCCTGGAACTGGCGGCGCGCGCCGACAAGGCCGACCGTGCGATGCGCCTCGCGCATCCGCTGCATGGCGTGCCGGTCGGGGTGAAGGACTTGTTTTATACCGCCGGCATTCCCACCGAGATGGGATGCCGCGCGTACGCCGGCCATGTCCCCGAGATCACGGCGGACGTGGTGCTGCGGCTGGAAGCCGCGGGCGGAATCATGTTTGGCAAGACGGTGACTACGGAGGCGGCGTACATGGTGCCGGCGAAGACGCGCAATCCGTGGAATCTCGCCCATACCCCGGGAGGGTCTTCAAGCGGGTCGGCGGCCGCGGTCGCCGCCGGCTTCGTTGCGGGCGCTCTGGGGACGCAGACCAACAGCTCGGTCATCCGTCCTGCCGCGTTCTGCGGCATCGTCGGTTACAAGCCAAGTTTTGGCCAGATCTCCGTGCGCGGCGTGATGCCTTTCGCGCAGACGCTGGACCAGCCGGGCGTGTTCGCGCGGTCGGTGGGCGATGCGGCTTTCCTGGCATCGAGCCTCACCGCGCAGCGCACCGTGATCACACCGGAAGTGCGGCCACTGCGCAATGCGCCGAAACTCGCGGCGGTGCGCTCCCCGGCGTGGTATCTGGCACAGCCCGACCAGCGGCTGCAGTTTGATGCGGACATCGAGCGGCTGCGCGATGCGGGCGCGTCCGTGGACGTGCTGGAGATTGCGGGGGCGTTCGACACCGCCCACCACACGCACCGCACCATCATGCTATACGAGGCCGCCCGACTGGCTAAGAAGGCACGCGAAATCTGGCGCGGCGGCTTCTCCGATTACCTGAACTTGGCGCTCGATGAAGGCGAGCGCCTGCGTGAGGCCGATTACCGCGAAGCGCTGAAAATTCGCACCCAGTTGCAGCAGAGCCTCGCGGAATTTTTCGACCGGGGCTACTCCGCGATCATCACGCCGCCCGCCACAGGCGAGGCGCCCGACACGCTCGCAACCACGGGCGATCCGCGCTTTGGCACCATCTGGACGCTCGTCGGCCTGCCGGCGATTACCATTCCAACGGGCAAGGGACGTCGCGCAATGCCGTTAGGGTTACAGCTCATTGGCGCTGCGGAAGAAGAAAACTATCTGCTGGCCACCGCCGCGTGGTGCGAACGCCATTCGCCGTTCAAGGGCTTGGTGTAGAAAACGCGCAATTTTTTCAGGCTACGTCAAGATCTGGAACCCTCTCAGCGAGCGAGCACCATGAAAGTCGGGTTTGTGGGCCTGGGCGTCGTGGGTCGCCCCAGGCTGATGGCCCGCGAAGGCACGCACGGGGTTCCGCGGCGCTGCTGATGGTCCTCGAGGAGATGAACGGACGCGACTGACGCCCGGTTTGGCCGCAAGCGTGTGAAACATCCTGCCGATGCGCGGTGCGCATTGCCGGCAAGAACGCCCGGGGCCGGGTGCAGCGAGTGGGCTACAATCCTTGCTCGCTGCAGATACAAGCCTTTTTCCGTTCTTTCGCATGAGTTCCAACCCGGCTTTTCCAGAACCCTCCGCTCCCGGCGTTGACTGGCGCGCGCTGCGCGCACGCGTCGAACGCGGCATGCTGCGCGATCGCGGCGCCCTGCGCAGCCGCATGCGCCGGCTAGAGCAGGCCTCGCGTAGCGGCAAACCGGTTGCGGGAGAAATCGGCAAACTCCTCGCCGATGCAGAGCAATCGGAGGCGCAGGCTCGCGCAAGGCAGGAGCGCATGCCCCCGGTAACGTATCCGGAGGAGTTGCCCATCAGCGTCAGGCGCGGTGAAATTGCCGCAGCGATCCAGGCTCATCAAGTCGTGATCGTGTGCGGCGAGACCGGTTCGGGCAAGACCACGCAGTTGCCCAAGATCTGCCTGGAACTGGGCCGCGGGGTGCAAGGCATCATCGGCCATACCCAGCCGCGCCGGATCGCCGCGCGCGCCGTAGCCAACCGCATTGCCGCGGAACTGCGCACGGCGCCGGGGGACGCCGTGGGCTTCCAGGTCCGGTTCACCGACAAGACCAGCGCCGATAACTACGTCAAGGTCATGACCGACGGCATCCTGCTGGCGCAGACGCAGGCCGACCGCTGGCTCTCCCAGTACGACACGCTGATCATCGATGAAGCCCATGAGCGCAGCCTGAACATCGACTTTCTGCTTGGCTACATCAAGCAGTTGTTGCCACGCCGTCCCGAACTCAAACTCATCATCACCTCCGCGACCATCGATGCGCAGCGCTTCTCGGCGCATTTCGCCGATGCGCCAGTGATCGAAGTTTCCGGCCGCCTGTATCCGGTGGATGTCTGGTATCGGCCATTCGACGAAGATGACGAAGATGAGCATGAGATCGATTTGCCGGAAGCGATCGTCAATGCGGTCGATGAGGTCACGGCGCGCACGACGTCCGGCGATGTGCTCGTATTCTTGCCCGGAGAGCGGGAAATTCGCGAGGCGGCGGAGGCCCTGCGCAAACATCACCCGCGCGGCGCCGAGATCCTGCCCCTTTACGCGCGGTTGTCGGCGCAGGATCAGGAGCGTATTTTCTCGGCTGGCGGGGCTGCGCGGCGCATCGTGCTGGCGACCAATGTGGCGGAAACGTCCCTGACGGTACCTGGTATCCGATTCGTGGTGGATTCGGGATTGGCGCGCATCAACCGCTACAGCTATCGCAACAAGGTCGAATTGCTGCAGGTGGAGAAAATTTCCCGTGCGTCGGCGAACCAGCGCGCCGGCCGCTGCGGACGCGTCATGAACGGCGTCTGCGTGCGCCTCTACGGCGAAGAGGATTTCAAGTCGCGTGTCGAATTCACCGACCCCGAGATCCTGCGCTCTTCGCTTGCGTCCGTGATCTTGCGCATGGGTGCGCTCAACCTCGGAGACATCGAGAACTTCCCGTTCGTCGATGCGCCTTCCTCGCGCATGATCGCTGATGGTTACCAGCTGCTCGCCGAACTGGGTGCCGTGGATGAAGCGCGCGCGCTGACGCCGATTGGCGCGCAATTGGCGAAGCTGCCCATCGACCCGCGCGTGGCGCGCATGCTGGTTGCTGCCAGGCAGGAAGGGTGTCTGAGCGAAGTGCTGATCATCGCCGCCGCCCTGTCCGTGCAGGATCCGCGCGAGCGCCCGCTCGACAAGCAGGAGGCCGTGACCCAGGCGCATGCCGAGTTCATCGATGACCGCTCGGATTTTCTGTCTTACCTGCGCATCTGGAAATGGTTCGCAGAAGCGTTGGCGCACCGTAAGTCGCATCGCAAACTGGTGCAGGAGTGCCACGAGCGGTTCCTTTCTTACCTGCGGCTGCGCGAATGGCGAGAACTGCACACGCAACTGCATTCGCTTGTGGCGGAAATGGGCTGGCGGCTGAACGAGAAAGAAGCGGGGTATGAGCAAATGCACCGCGCGCTGCTGGCGGGGTTGCTTGGCAACATTGGATTCAAGTCGGACGAAGCGGGCATCTATCTGGGTGCTCGCCAGATCAAGTTCGTGCTGAGCCCGGCATCGGGGCTGAAGAAAAAAGGCCCGAAGTGGGTCATGTCGGCCGAACTCACCGAAACCACACGGTTATATGCGCGAGGCGTGGCCGCGATCGAACCGGAATGGATCGAGCGCGTCGGTGCTCATCTGGCCAAACGCAGTTACCGCGAACCGCACTGGTCCAAGGACAGCGGCTCGGTGGTTGCGTACGAGCAGGTCAGCGTATACGGCCTGGTCGTGGTGCCCAGGCGGCGCGTGCAATACGGGCCTATGGCACCGAAAGAAGCGCGCGAACTTTTCATCCGGGGTGCCCTGGTAGCCGGTCACTACTCCGGCCAGCCGGGTTTCCTTGCGCACAATCGGGAGTTGATCGAAGACGTCCAGCAACTCGAACACAAGTCGCGCCGTCATGACGTGCTGGTCGACGACGAAGCGATTTTCGCGTTCTACGCTGAGCGCATTCCCGAAGGGATTTATAGTGCGGTGGACTTCGAGAAGTGGCGGCGGGAAGCCGAGAAACGCAACCCGAAGCTGCTGTTCCTGACGCGCGACTACCTCATGCGCCACAGCGCGGAACAGGTCACCGAGGATCTTTTCCCCGATGCGCTGACGCTCGGCCTGCAGACGTTCGACCTGAGTTATCGCTTCGATCCCGGTCATGCGCTCGACGGGGTGACCATGACGGTACCGCTGCATCTGCTCAACCAGGTGGACGAAAGGCGTTGCGAATGGCTGGTGCCGGGCCTGCTGCGCGACAAGCTGACGTACCTGCTGAAGGGACTGCCAAAGGGCCTGCGCAAACATTTCGTGCCGGTACCGCAGGTGGTCACGGCATGCATGGAGATCCTGGAACCCGACAGCACGCCCCTGACCGAGGCGCTGTCCCAGGCGTTGTTCAAGAAATTCGGTGTGGAGGTCGCCGCGGATGCATGGGACGTCGCGGATCTGCCGGCGCACCTTCTGATGAACTTTCGCGTGGTCGACGAGCAGGATCATGAGCTCGCAAGCGGTCGCGACCTGGTGGCGCTGCGCAATGAGCTCGGCGTGAAAGCGCGCCGGACATTCAGTGAAACGGCCAGCACAGCTTTCGAGCGCAAAGGCTCCACCGCCTGGGATTTTGACGAACTGCCCGAGCAAGTGGAGGTCGACCGTGGCCGCGGCAAACTGATCGGCTATCCGGCCATCGTGGACGAGGGTAAATCGGTCGGTCTGACATTGCTCGATACCGAAGCCGAGGCGGACGCCGCGACGCGCCGCGGGTTGCGCCGGCTGTTCCAGCTGGCCCTGCCGGAACAGATGAGGTCGCTCGCGCGCAACCTGCCAGGGTTCAACGAAATGCAGCTGCGCTACATGTTGATGCATCAGGCGCTGCTGGACGATCAGGGGGGTAAACCGGACAAGGCGGCGATCGCCGACCGGTTGCGCGACGAACTGGTGACCGCGATCAGTGACCGTGCCTTTTTCGTCGAGCAAGAGCCGGTGCGCAACCGCAAGCAGTTCGATATGCGGGTTGCCAAAGGCAAGACGCGACTGATGGATGTCGCGCAGGAGATTGCGCGTATCGCCGGCGAAATTCTGACGGAGCACCAGAGCGTCCGCGCGAAACTGAACCAGCCCGCTTATGCCGCGTGGCCTCGCGCGCTCGCCGATATGCGCGCACAACTGCGCGAGCTGCTGCCGCCTGGATTCCTGGCGAGCGTGCCGTTCGACCGGTTGAAGCACTATCCGCGTTACCTCAAAGCGATTGCCATGCGGCTGGACAAGATCGCCTCAAACCCGGAGCGCGATGCGAACTGGCAACAGCAACTGGCGCGCTACTGGCAGACCTATCAAAGCCGCCTGGTTGCCGATCGCGCGCGCGGCGTGCGCGATGCGAAGCTCGAGGAAATGCGCTGGATGCTCGAAGAGCTGCGCGTGTCGCTCTGGGCGCAGCAGCTCAAAACGCCTTATCCGGTGTCGTTCAAACGCGTCGAGAAATACTGGGGCGAGCTTTGATGGGGACTGTTAGCATTTGACGGACGAATCAGCGGATTAAACCCTTGGAGAAGTCTTTCAAAAAAGAGATCGGACTGCTGAGCCTGGGCGAAGGCGAAACCTTTCACGGGGAGGGTATTCTCGCGATCACCAAGGCCTTGCTGCAATCCGGTGTGGCGTATGTCGGCGGATACCAGGGCGCGCCGGTGTCGCATCTCATCGACGTCATGGTGCAGGCCCGCGATTATCTGGACAGTCTGGGCGTGCATGTCGAAGCGTGTTCCAACGAGGCTTCCGCGGCGGCCATGCTCGGCGCGTCGATCCATTATCCCGTACGGGGCGCGGTGACCTGGAAATCCATCGTCGGCACCAACGTGGCGGCCGACGCCTTGTCGAATCTGGCGTCTCCCGGGGTGACCGGCGGGGCGCTGATCGTGATCGGGGAGGATTATGGCGAGGGCGCCAGCGTGATCCAGGAGCGCACGCATGCCTATGCGCTCAAGTCGTCGATGCTGATGCTCGATCCGCGCCCGGAATTGTCGAACATGGTGCGCATGGTCGAAGAAGGCTTCCGCCTTTCCGAAACCTCCAGCATGCCGGCCCTGATGGAGCTTCGCATTCGCGCCTGCCATGTGCGCGGCAGCTTCGTTTGCAAGGACAACGTCGCGCCGGCCATTTCGACGCGCCGACTTCTGGAGGAGCCTGCCGCATTCGACTATGCGCGTCTGGCACATCCGCCGGTGACCTTTCGCCACGAGAAGCTCAAGGTGGAAGCGCGCATTCCGGCCGCGCGGCGCTATATCGCCGAACGCCGGCTGAACGAAGTGTTTGCGGGCAAACGCGACGACGTAGGCTTCATCGTGCAAGGCGGGCTGTATAACTCGCTGATTCGCGCCCTGCAGCAGTTCGGCCTGGCCGACGCCTTCGGGCTAAGCGAGATTCCGATCCTGGCGCTCAATGTGACCTTCCCGCTGGTGCCCGAGGACATTGCGCGATTCTGCCTGGGCAAGCGTGCGGTGCTGATCTTCGAGGAAGGCACACCGGAATATATCGAACAGGAGATTCTCGCCACACTGCGCCGGCGCGACATCAATACGCCCTTCCATGGCAAGGACCTGCTGACAGCTGCGGGGGAATATACGGTCGAAGTCATGGCCGCCGGGTTGGACGAGTTCATCGATCGATATCTGGCCGGCAGCGCAGGCGAAGCAGGCAAGGCGTGGTTACAGAGCAATGCGGCTCGCCGCCAGGAAATTGCCCGCAAACTGCAGACGCCATTACCGGCGCGTCCGCCGCAGTTTTGCGTCGGCTGCCCCGAGCGCCCGGTCTTCGCGGCGCTGAAGCTGTCGCAGGGCGATGTCGGTCCGCTGCACATCGCAGGCGATATCGGCTGTCATTCGTTTGCCACCTTCGAGCCGTTTTCGTTCGGACACTCGATTCTCGGTTACGGCATGAGCCTCGCCAGCCGCGCCGGAGTATCACCGATCATGAAGCGTCGGGTGCTTTCGGTCATGGGCGACGGCGGGTTCTGGCACAACGGGCTGTTGACCGGCGTGCAATCCGCGCTGTTCAACGGCGACGATGCGGTGCTGGTGATTTTCAAGAACGGTTATACCTCCGCCACCGGCACCCAGGAGTTGATCTCGACTCCGGACGAGAACGACAAGGATTCCGCGGCGGACAAGCAGCAGAGCCTGGTGCATCGCAATCTGACGATCGAGAAAACGCTGGCGGGCATTGGCGTGCAGTGGCTGCGCACCGTGCATACCTACGACGTGGGAAAAATGCGCGCGACTTTCGATGAGGCGTTCACAACCGGTTTCGACGGCCTCAAGGTCATCATCGCCGAGGGTGAATGCCAGCTCGAGCGCCAGCGGCGCGTGCGGCCATGGATGGCGGGGATGCTCAAGGCGGGCAAGCGCGTGGTGCGCGTGAAGTACGGGGTGGACGAAGACGTGTGCACCGGCGACCATGCCTGCATCCGCCTGTCCGGTTGCCCGACCCTGACCTTGAAGGACAGTCCCGATCCGCTGCGCGTTGATCCAGTCGCCACGATCATCGACGGCTGCGTAGGCTGCGGATTGTGCGGCGAGAATGCGCATGCTGCGACTCTTTGCCCATCCTTCTACCGCGCCGAGGTCGTGCGCAATCCGCGCTGGCACGAGCGCCTGTTCGACGGCTTGCGCGGCTCGCTGCTGCGCTTGCTGCAGGCCCCATGAACGCGGCCACGCAACGGCCCCTGAGCGTGCTGATCTGCGCGCTCGGCGGTGAAGGCGGCGGAGTGCTCGCCGAGTGGCTGGTCGAGACCGCCACCCAGTGCGGTTTTGCCGCGCAAAGCACGTCTATTCCGGGAGTGGCGCAGCGCACCGGATCGACCACGTATTACTTCGAAGTCTTCCCCGTGCCGCTTGCGCAACTCGAGGGGCGCAAGCCGGTATTCAGCCTCTATCCGGTCCCCGGAGCGCTGGATGTTCTGGTCTGCTCGGAATTGCTCGAAACCGTGCGCCAGATCGGCAACGGCATGGCTAGCTCGGAACGCACGCTGGTGATCACCTCCAGTTCGCGCACCCTGACTACGGCGGAGAAGCTGCAACTCGCGGACGGACGCGCATCTTCCGCGGAATTGCTGGACGTGGTGCGGCAGTACAGTCGCAACGTACGCGTGTTCGACATGGGCGCACTCGCGCAGGAGGCGGGCACGGTACTGAGCGCGGTGCTGTTTGGTGCCATTGCGGGCAGTGGCGCGTTGCCGTTTGCCCGCACGGCTTTCGAACACACGGTTCGTCAATCCGGAAACGCGGCCAAGGAGAGCCTGCATGGCTTCGCCCTTGGTTTTGACAAGGCCGCTCAGGCGGCAGAGGAGGCACGGCCATCCTTCGCCGCAACGCGCCCGGTCGGAAGCACATTACCGGAGGAACTCGGCCGGATGTTCCCGCCGCCCACGCATGCCATGCTCGGGGCAGGCTACGCGCGCACGCTCGAGTTTCAAGGTCGGGCTTATGGCGCGCTGTATGGGCGCCGGCTCAAGCGAATACTCGATGCCGAAGGCGCGGCCGACCCCTCCGGCCTGAACGGTTTCGCCATCACCAGTGAGACCGCGCGCTATCTGGCGCTGTGGATGGCGTTCGACGACATAGTGCGCGTGGCCGACCTCAAGTGCCGTGCCAGCCGTTTCTCGCGTGTCAGGCGCGAAGTCGGCGCGCAGGCGGGCGACCTGGTGCGCATCTACGATCATTTCAAGCCAGGCATTCCGGAGTTCGCGGCGCTTCTGCCGCGCAGCTGGGCGCGCAAATTGACGGGCTGGGATCGGCGCCGCCAGGGCCATGGCAAGCCCGCTCTTGCCCTGCCCCTGAAAGTCGGCGTGCATACGCTGTCGGGTTTTATCGCCCTGCGTCTGCTCGCCAGCCTGAAATGGCTGCGCCCACACGCCAGCCGCTACGCGCAAGAACAGGACGAGATCGAGCGCTGGCTCGCCGCAGTCGAGCAAGGTACGCGCACGCAATGGCAACTGGGCCACGAGATTGCCCTGTGCGGACGCCTCGTGAAAGGTTATGGCAGCACCAACGAGCGCGGCAAGAACAACCTGCTGCACATTCTCGAGCACCTCGCGACCGGCCCGCGGGCCAGCGCAGAGGCGGTCCGCGCGGCGCGAGCCGCCGCCCTGGCAGACGATGCCGGCAAGGAACTCGACAAAACCCTGATCGGACACGGCGTTGCCCCGCGGCCCGTGAAGGCGCAGCCAATCACCTGGATCAAGAAGCGCCGCAGCACCACAGCCTGAGGGCAGGACTTGCATCCGCTGTGTCGCGGGCGACTTGCGGGCCCGGTCGATGCGTTGACAACCGAGCCGGCTGGACTAAACTGCGTTGGGTTGAGGCTGCAAGAACCGTTTCGCCGAGGAAAAACGACATGAAGACAGTCCATCAGCTCCTGGAGTCAAAGCGCTACAGCGTCGTGTCCGTTAAACCTTCTGACACGGTTCTGGAGGCGCTGCAGGTGATGGCAGAGAAGGAAATCGGTGCCGTGATGGTGATCGATGGCGAACACCTGGTCGGCATTTTTTCCGAGCGCGACTATGCGCGTAAAGTCGTTCTGCAAGGCAAGACCTCGAGGGATACGCCGGTACGCGAGGTCATGACCGACAAGGTCGTGTGCGTGCGGCCCGAACAGACCATCGACGACTGCATGGGCCTGATGACGGACAAGCGGATTCGTCATTTGCCGGTGCTGGATCACAAAAAAGTGGTGGGCGTGATATCCATCGGCGATGTGGTCAAGGAAATGCTGTCGGACAAGGAATTTGTGATCCAGCAGCTGGAAAGTTACATCCACAATTAACACGCCGACCGTCCGCGTCCCGGACCTATTCACTGCATGAACTGCAAGATTCCAGGGTTATTGCTGATCGCCTGCGTCCTGTGCGGATGTAAAACGCAGACCGCAATGACCGCCAGTGCCACCGGCTGCCGTACCATCAGCGTGGACATCATCGACAGTCGCTACTCACGCGAAGGCTCCACCACCGCCTGGTGCGCGAAGTGCAACAACAAGCTGTATCAATGCGTCACAAATCCCGATCGCAGCCGTACGCAATGCAAGGAAACGGACGCTGGCGCCTGCGAGTGAGGCAATTGGTCAGTTCGGGGGGGCGTGCGGAAAAGCAGTTGGCGCGCTAATTGCATCGCCCCTTCACCATGATTTCGTTTCACCACATGTCAAGTGCAATGCTGGCGGCATCCGTCATGGCCTTTGCCTTGTTTGCGATGCCCCCCGCGTTGGCAGCGCAGGTCGAAACGGCGTCGGGCGCAGATGCGGCGCCGGGATTCAGCAATGTGCGCGCGGAATTGCGCAATGAATATGTCGATCTGCAGGGGGGCGGGCGGCTCGACCTGCTCGTACCGCGCGTCGATATTGCGGCAGTTCCTGATCTGTCTTTGCGAATCGAGTTGCCGATCGTTTTCGCGGATTCCGGCGTGCCCGGCGCGGGCCGCGAAGCCGGCCTCGGTGATATCCTCATCCGCGCCAGCTACCGCGCAGCGCGCGGTCCCGGCTACGCGCTGGTGGCGGGCAGCGAACTTATGCTCGACACTGCAACCAAGCCGTCGCTGGGAACGGGCCATCACGTGATTGCGCCTCTCGTTTTTGCGGCCATCGATGTGCCGCAGCGCGATTCGGTCGTGTTTCCATTGCTGCAGCATTTCGTCGGCATGGATGGCGATGCATCGCGCCGCGATGTGCGCTATACGAGTTTGCGCTCGGCAGTGCTCTCGCGCTGGCAGCATCTGATTTATTCCGTCGTCGAGCCGCAGTTCATCGTCGACCACGTGGGTGCCGACAAAGCAGGCGCTACCCTCGAGGCGGAAATCGGACGTTTCCTCAACCGGGACACGGCTCTGTGGATTCGCCCCGGCATCGGGCTGTTCGGCGACGATCTGCCCCAGGTCTACGACTGGAAAATTGCGCTGGGCGTGCGCTTCTTTCCAAGATAGCGTGCGCAGGCCATGCGGCCGGCGCATGCCGGCCGCGCCCCACCGGGTCGAGCTTCAATCTTTTAGCGCCTCCACTGCGATCGCGATTTTCACTTCATCGCCCACCGCCGGCACGTATGCGCTCATGCCGAAGTCACTGCGTTTGACGCTGGCGGTGGCATTGGCTCCGCACATCTGTTTCTTGTTCATCGGATGCGGCCCGCAATGGAAGGACGTCACAATGAGGTTCACCGGTTTCGTTACGCCGAGCATGGTGAGCGTGCCTTCGGCCGCTGTCAGCTTCTCGCCGCTGAACCTGAGCTTGTCGGCCTTGAAGGTCAGCGTGGGAAACTTGCCGACGTTGAAGAATTCGTCGCTCTTCAGATGCGTATCGCGCTTGGCATGGCCGGTATCGATCGATGTGGCGTCGATGGTGATGTCGATGCTGCCGGTCTTTGCCGCCTGGTCCAGCGTAATTTTGCCGGTGGTCGCCCCGAAGCGGCCATGCATGGTCGAGAATCCCAGATGGTTGATCTCGAAATTCGGATAGGTGTGGGCTGGATCCACGGTGTATGAATCGGCCGCCGCGGCCGGCAAAGCGAGAACGGCCGCAATCAGACCTGCTGCGAAAGATGTTTTCAAGTTGCTCTCCTGTGGTGGTTATGTAACCTGTTGCTTCGTCGTTTATGCGGGGCTTGCGCGCTTCTTACTTGTTTGCGGCGGTAACCAAACGAAAACTCACCTGCACCTCATCGGCCACCGTGTCGGTGTCAGACCAGATCCCTTCTCCGATCCCGAATTGCAGGCGGCGGAGCGTGAAGCGACCTTCGTACGTAATCGCGTCGCCGGCGCGCTTCACCGTAAACGGGGCCGTGACATCCTGGCCGATGCCCTTGATGGACAGCTTGCCGCGCACCTCGTATTTGTCCGGTGCGAGTTGCCTGACCGAACTGGACACGAACCTGGCGGTGGGGAAGGCGCTCGTATTGAACCAGGTCTTCTTGACCACTTCGGCGTCTGCATCCTCGCTGCCCGTGTCGACGCTGGCGAGATCGACCTCGATCTCGGCTTTGGCGGCCGCGAGCTTGCCGGGATCGAATTGGATCTGTGCCTTGAATTTTCTGAATCTGCCTTCGACCGGCACGTTCATCTGTTTTGAGACGAACGTCAGGTTGCTTTTAGCGTAATCGACATCGGCGGCGGCGGCGGGCAGGGTGATGACGGCCAGCGCGAGCAGCGCCAGCGAAACGGGAAGATTCATTTGGAGGCACTCCGCGGTTTGACAAATGGCAGCATGCGCCATAGCACGTCGTCGCGATCCATCAGGTGGTGTTTCAGCGCGGCGGCCACATGCAATGCGATCAGCAATACCATCAGCCAGTTCAAGGCTTCGTGTAATTGCTCGAACTGGTCCGCCAGTTCCTTGTTCTTGCCGAGCAGATCCGGAATCGGCAGCAAACCCAGATAGACCACCTGAAAGCCGAGGGATGAACTCATCAGCCAACCCGATAGCGGAATCAGTAACGTCAGCGCGTAGAGCAGGAAATGGGTGATGTTTGCCGCGCTGTGCTGCCATGCCGGCATGCTCATCGGTGGCGGTGGCGGACGATGTGACAGTCGCCAGCCCAGGCGCACCAGGACCAGCATGAAAATCGTCACGCCGATCCACTTGTGATATGCGTACAGCTTGAGCTTGGTCGGTGATACGTCAAGCTCCGTCATGTACTGGCCGAGCAGGAAAGTGCAAAAGATGACCGCGGCGATCAACCAATGCAACGTAATCGCAACCGCGCAATAGCGTTGGCGGGCGGCGTTCGATTCAGCTTCCATGGTTCTGCGCCCGCGCATCGCGCAAGGCATCGCGCAGCTTGTGCAGCAAGTCAGCCGCCTGATCGAGTTCACTCGAGGACAGCATCGTGAATGCCTGCCGGAGATGACCTACATGCGCCGGAAACGCCTGCTCGAAGGTGCGCGTGCCTTGAGGCGTCAGGGCTACGAAGACCTGTCTGCGGTCGGCATCCGATGCCGAGCGCCGGATCAGGCGGCGCGCCTCCAGGCGATCGAGCACCCCGGTCAGCGTGCCCTTGGTGATCAGGGTCTTTTCGGCCAGTTCCTTGCAGGTCATGCCCGGGGTATTGCCGAGTGTGGCGATGATGTCGAATTGCGCGCTCGTGAGCCCGAGGCCGCGTATGTGAAGCGCCGAATAAGCTTCGAAAGCCTGATAACACTCGGCCAGGGAGCGTAAGGTCCTGATGAACTGCTCGGCAGGCATATGAATGCGCTCCGGGTGTTTAGTTCTAATGCAAACTATTCTGTTCGCGACCGCCGCGCATGTCAATGCGAGGCTCCCCGCGGCGCGCTTGACGCCGATTCCCCGCAGCCTGCACACTCGCCGCCCTTGGCCAGACGCGAGGTACGTGATGTTTGGAACGCTCATCATTGGCGATGAAATCCTGTCGGGCAAACGGCAGGACAAGCATTTTCCCAAGGTTGTGGAACTGCTCAAGGCACGCGGCCTCGGATTGTCTTGGAACATGAACCTGCCGGATGACCCGGAGATCCTCACCCAGGTGCTGACCAGCACACTGGCGCGTCCGGAGATCGTGTTCAGTTTCGGAGGCATTGGCGCAACGCCCGACGACCATACCCGGCAATGCGCGGCGAAGGCGGCCGGTGTCGGTCTGGAACTGCATCCGGAAGCCCAACGCGAGATCGAAGCGCGTTTCGGGGCGGAGGCCTACCCGAAGCGCATCCAGATGGGCGTGTTTCCGCAGGGCAGCCGCATCATTCCCAACCCCTACAATCGCGTGCCCGGGTTCAGCCTCGGCCGCCATCACTTTCTGCCGGGGTTTCCGGAAATGGCATGGCCCATGATGGAATGGGTGCTCGATAACGAGTATCCGCACCTGCATCAGGCGCATCCGCCGGTGGATCTGGCCATCATCGTCAGGGAAGCGGCCGAAAGCCAGTTGATTGACCTGATGAACGAATGCATCGCCCGCTATCCGACGCTCAAGCTCTTCAGCCTGCCGACGCTCAAGCCCGTCGGTCGGCGCATCGAACTGGGCATCAAAGGCGAGGCGGCCCTGGCCGTCGAAGCGCTCGAGTTCATCAAGCTCGGCGTCACCGCGCTGGGCTATGCCTGGGAGGACAGGGGGTAGGAGTCAGGGGCGAGGGGCGGGGAGCGAGGGACGAGGGGTGAGGGGCGAGGGGCGAGAGGGTCTTCCAAGCATCCAAGATTTTCCCTCTCCCCACGTCCCTCGCCACTCGCCCCTCACCCCTCGTCCCTCTCCCCTCGTTAACCCCCTTTTCCCGCCGCCTGCGTTTACAGCGTTGTCTCATCACCAAGGACAACCATGAAACGCTATCTACTGCTGTTCGTGTTCCTGCTCGCCGGCCCGGCACAGGCTGCCGGCGGCATCGCCGATATCGA